>JBBRXQ010000239.1:0-4578 GCA_038238515.1 Sphingomonadales bacterium
GCACCGGTCGCTTTGGTTTTACGCTTTGTTAAAAGCGGTGGCCAAAAGAGCAAGACAAGTGGCCCCAAGCCATGCTCCCGATGCGTGGGCATTTAGCCTATATGGTTTGTTTTGTCAAGCGGAAACTTTGCTTGGGGCTGGGTTGGGCAGGCTCAACACCCTCAACCTTCAGGCTTGCACGCATCCCCGGAACCGCTTAATCGAGCGGTTAAGTTTTTTGGGAGAGAAGCCATGTCCGAAGCTTACATTATCGATGCCGTTCGCACTCCGCGCGGGGTGGGCAAGCCCGGCAAGGGCGCGCTTTCGCATCTGCATCCGCAGCATTTGGCAGCGACTGTGCTGGGCGCGCTTAAGGATCGCAATCATCTGGATACCAAGACGGTGGATGACATTATTTGGTCGACTTCTTCGCAATATGGCAAGCAGGCGGGCGATCTGGGCCGCATGGCGGCGCTGGCGGCGGGTTATGATGTTTCGGCCAGCGGCACCACTCTCGACCGGTTTTGCGGCGGCGGGATCACATCGGTGAACCTCGCGGCGGCTTCGGTAATGTCGGGCATGGAAGATTGCGTGATCGCGGGCGGCACCGAAATGATGAGCTTCACCGCATCTCATGCCGCTCAGCAGGCCAACGCCGGGATCGCGCCGCTGGGCATGGGTTCGGGCAATGAGGCGCTGGATGCGCTGCATCCGCAATCGCAGCAGGGCGTTTGCGGCGATGCGATTGCCTCGATGGAAGGCATTTCGCGTGAGGCGCTTGATGCGCTGGCGCTGGTGAGCCAAGTGCGCGCCGATGCGGCGATCAAGGAAGGCCGCTTTGCCAAATCGGTGGTGCCGGTGCTGAACGAGGATGGCAGCGTCGCGCTTGACCGCGAGGAATTTCCCCGCCCCGAAACCACCGCTGAGGGCCTGGCCGCGCTTAAGCCAGCCTTTGCCGGGATGGCCGATTTTGACCTTGGCGAAGGGCGCACCTTTCGCAAGCAGATCAACCGCCGCTATCCCGATCTCGAGATCAAAGCGGTGCATCATGCGGGCAATTCATCGGGCGTGGTTGATGGCGCGGCGGCGCTTTTGATCACTTCGAAGGAATATGCCGACAAGAACGGCCTGAAGCCGCGCGCGCGGATCGTGGCCTATGCCAATCAGGGCGACGACCCAACGCTGATGCTGAATGCGCCAGTGCCCGCCGCCAAAAAAGTGCTGGCTAAGGCCGGACTGACCGTGGCTGATATCGATGTGTGGGAAATCAACGAGGCGTTTGCAGTGGTCGCCGAAAAGTTCATCCGCGATCTCGATCTTGACCGGACCAAGGTGAACATCAACGGCGGCGCGATGGCGCTGGGCCATCCGATTGGCGCGACAGGTTCGATCCTGATCGGCACTGCGCTGGATGAACTGGAGCGATCGGGCGGGCGCTATGGCTTGGTCACGATGTGCGCGGCGGGCGGGATGGCCCCGGCGATCATCATCGAGCGGATTTGACGAATTAGGGAGCCGGGGCGATCACCCCGGCTTCGTTGGCCAGCACGCCCAGCACGGCGGCATAGGCTTCTACATTCTGCGTGAGCATCGCCGGGTCGATCTTATCGAGCGTATCATCGGGCGTGTGGTGCAGATCAAAATAGCGTGTTCCATCTTGGCTCAGGCTGATCATCGCAAGCTTTTGCTTGGCGATGATCGCCTCGATATCCGCGCCGCCTTCGGGATCAGCCTTGCCCTGCGGGATGCCCAGCGGGCCGAGCGCGGCGACGATCCGTTCACCCAGCGCGGCGTTTGCGGGCGCTAGCTTGCTGAGCACGCGCCACACGCGGTCTGCGCCGAAATCGCTTTCCATCGCTAGCGCATGCGGCTCATCGCCGTGCATTTTGACATAGGCATCGCCGCCGCCGCCGCTGATTTCCTCGCTCCCGGCGAGCAGCACGCGGATCGTGCGCAGCGGTTTGCCGCCGCCCTGCGCTTTGAGCGCGGCGGCGGTGATGATCGCGCAGCCCGCGCCATCGTCAATAGCGCCGGTGCCCAGATCCCAGCTATCGAGATGGCAGGCGAGCAAGATTTTGGGCAATGTGGGATCGCGGCCCGGCAGTTCGCCGATCACATTGCCCGAGGGCAGATTGTCGGCCGATTTTCCGGTGAGCGTGAGCGAGAGCCGCAGGGTTTTGCCCGCGCGGATAAGGCGTGCGATCACATCAGCGTCGGGGTTTGACACCGCGCCCGCCGGGATTGGCATGGTGCCCGCGGGGAATGTGGTGCCGCCGGTATGCGGGTTGCGGTGGCTGTCTGTTCCGATCGAGCGGATCACGATGCCCATTGCGCCTTTGCGCGAGGCGACCGCCGGCCCTTCGCGGCGCACTTGGCCATAGGGGCCATAACCTAGCCCATCTTGCGCGGGCCGCATCGCATGATCGACAAACGCGATCTTGCCCGCCAGCAATCCATCGGGCGCGGCTTTAAGCGCGCCGAGCGTGGGGAAATAAACAACCTCGCCCTCAATCCCCTGATCATTGGTGGAGCCGCTATGGCCCAGCGCGGTGACTGCGAGCATTTGCGGGACAGGCGCGGTCAGCCGCGCCTTGTCTGTGCCGCGCACATAGCCGCGCATCATGAACGGCTCAGTTACGACATTCTGGAACCCTAGCGCTTTGAGCTTTTTCACAGCCCAAACACGGGCGCGCGCCTCTGCCTCAGAGCCCGCGAGCCGCTGACCGACTTCGCTGGTAAGCTCTGCAACGAAGGCATAGGCAGTGTCTTCGGCAGGCGCGGCGGAAACGCTGGGGGCAACGACGGCGGGCAGCAGGAGCGCGGTGAGCGACAGAACATGAGCAATCGGCTTCATCAAAAACTCCCGCAAACTTGAACAGATGGCTTAGGCTATCAGAAGTATGCAGCAACTTCGATAGCTTAAGATGCAGCCATCGGCCCGCTTGCAGCGCCGCTCGGCGGCTTGTAGGGACCCAGTCAACAACCCCGCACGCCTGCTTCCCTTAAAGGACCACGAATGGCCGCCCAATATGCCTACGTCATGAAGAGCATGACGAAGACCTTCCCCGGTGCTCCCAAACCGGTGTTGAAAGACATCAGCCTGCAATTCTATCTGGGATCAAAGATCGGCATCGTTGGCCCCAATGGCGCGGGCAAATCTACGCTGATCAAGATCATGGCCGGGATCGACAGCGACTATACCGGCGAGGCTTGGCCGGGCGAGAACATTACGGTGGGCTATTTGGAGCAGGAGCCGCAGCTCGACGAGAGTAAGACCGTGCTCGAAAACGTGAAAGACGGCGCGCGCGAGACCGCCGATCTGGTCGACCGGTTTAACGAGATTTCGAACATTATGGGCGATCCGCCAGAGGACGCGGACTTTGACGCGCTGATGGACGAGATGGGCACATTGCAGGAAAAAATTGACGCGGTTGATGGCTGGACATTAGACAACCAGCTCGAAATCGCGATGGAGGCTCTGCGCTGCCCGCCAAGCGATTGGCCGGTGGACAGCCTTTCGGGCGGAGAGAAGCGCCGTGTGGCGCTGACCCGGCTGCTGATCCAGAAACCATCGATCCTGCTGCTTGATGAGCCGACCAACCATCTTGACGCCGAAAGCGTGCGCTGGCTGGAAAACCATCTCAAGGAATATGCAGGGTCGGTGCTGATGATCACCCACGACCGCTATTTCCTCGATAATGTGGTGGGCTGGATTCTGGAACTCGATCGCGGGAAATACTTCCCTTACGAGGGCAATTATTCGACCTATCTGGAGAAGAAGGCCAAGCGGCTGGAGCAGGAAAGCCGCGAGGACGAGGGCCGCCAAAAGGCCATCAGCCAAGAGCTGGAATGGATCCGGCAAGGGCCAAAGGGCCGCCAAACCAAATCGAAGGCGCGCATCAATGCGTTTGACGATCTGGTTAAATCGGCGGAAAACCGCCCGATCAACAAAGCGCAGATCGTTATTCAGGTGCCCGAGCGGCTGGGCAGCAAAGTGATCGAGGCCAAGGGGCTGACCAAGGCGTTTGGCGACAAACTGCTGTTCGAAGACCTCTCGTTCACGCTGCCCCCCGGCGGCATTATCGGCATTATCGGGCCAAACGGCGCGGGCAAATCGACGCTGTTCAAAATCATCACGGGCAAGGAAGTGCCCGATAGCGGATCAATCGACATCGGCTCAACCGTGCACCTTGGCTTTGTTGATCAGAGCCGCGATCAGCTCGACGCGGCGAAAAATGTGTGGGAGGAAATCTCAGGCGGGGCCGATTATATGAAGGTCAACAAGCAGGACATGTCCACCCGGGCCTATGTCGGCGCGTTTAACTTCAAAGGGCAAGATCAGCAAAAGAACGTGGGCAAGCTCTCGGGCGGCGAGCGCAACCGCGTGCACATGGCCAAGATGCTGAAATTGGGCGGCAATGTGCTGTTGCTGGACGAGCCGACCAACGATCTGGACGTGGAAACGCTGCGCGCGCTGGAAGATGCGATTGAAAACTTTGCCGGCTGCGCGGTGGTGATCAGCCATGATCGCTTCTTCCTCGACCGTCTGGCGACGCATATTCTGGCGTTCGAGGGCAACTCGCACGTCGAGTGGTTCGA
>JBBRXQ010000240.1:0-4553 GCA_038238515.1 Sphingomonadales bacterium
GATTTGCTTCAAGCCTGCGCCGATTATCCCGGAGCCTCTAACGCCCGGCGCATCACATTTGAATATGTGATGCTGAAGGACAAGAACGATAGCGATGACGATGCGCGCGAACTCGTTCGCCTGATCAAGCATTACAAGCTGCCAGCCAAGGTCAATTTGATCCCGTTCAATCCTTGGCCCGGCGCGCAGTATGAATGCTCTACCCCCGAACGGATAAAGCGGTTTTCGCAGATCGTCTTCGGTGGCGGGATTTCCGCCCCAGTGCGCACTCCGCGCGGGCGTGATATTGATGCGGCCTGTGGCCAGCTTAAAACTGCATCTGAGCGCAAAAGCCGCGCCGAACTCGACCGCCTCGCCGAAGAGAAGCAGGCCACGCTCGGCTAAGCTATTGCCATTAACTGGCCGAAAAGCTGCTCGAAAGACGGAAAACCGTTTGCAAGGTCGCGCCATTGACATAGCGCACACGATACAGTGTAGCAGCACCCACCGCGCCGCAAAGCCGCAGTGAGAGAATAGTTGAGCCGTTGGCAACCACCGCTTGGCTGGCCACTGGCTGGTAGGTTGCGCCAGTATCAAGCGATTGATCGATCAACACCGTGCCCGCCTGATCGGAAAATACGGTTGCATTAAAGAAAGCATACTGCGCCGCATTATTAGCGCGGCCGGTGCCGGTAAATGTCGCAGCTGCGGCAAGCACGGCGACACTGTCAGTGAAACCAAGACCAGCGTTAACATTACCGATCGCTGCCGTGCTATTCGCCAACGATATACCAACATGGGGTGCCGTGTGCTGCTTCTGGTTCAATGCGATCGAAACTGTCCCGCTGCCATAGGTCGAAACCCGAGCACGTACAAAGGCCGCCGCCGAATTGAAGGCATAAAGCCCGGCCACGGTGCTGCTCGTGATGTTGCCAGATGCAGATGAAGCCGCCGAAACAACCGGTAGCACGATCCAAGTTGTACCATCGTTCGACTGTTCATAGCTAACGGTGCAGCCTGTGCCGGCGTTAGTGACTTGGAATGAGCCACCCATATAGGCGTTATTCCCCGCAGATACCACGATGGCTGCCGAAGTGACGCTGCCTGCCAGGCCCGTTCCATCACTGCATGAGCGGAAGATTGCTGAGAGCCAACCAGTCAGACCAGTGCCACCGGCAGGCATGGTGATACCGGTGATCGCAGCGCCTGCCGGTTCGATGTTAGATTGATCACTGGCCAACGTTAGCGAAAAGCTAGCAGCGCTGGTCTTGGGTCCAAGACTGACGGGAAATTGGCCAGAAATGGCGGAAAGTGAAGTATTTGTAGAGATCTGATTTGCCGCGCTTGCGGCGCCAGAAGGCAGAGGCAGCGCAGCAGCGCTAATCGCCTGAGTTGCTGGAAAATTGCCCACCGTTACACCAAGACCCGCCGAGTCGCTCGCCAACGCAACTGGCAGGCTTTGCGCCATTGTTTTTTGGCCAAGGGTTGCTGGCAATTGCCCTGCAATGCCTGAAAGCGCGGTGTTCGTTGTAATCTGGTTCGCCGCGCTCGCGGCACCAGCGGGCAGAGGCAGCGCAGCAGCGCTGATCGCTTGCGTCGCCGGAAAGTTGCCTACGGTTACGCCGAGTCCTGCCGAATCGCTGGCTAAAGCGACTGGCAGGCTCAGGGCCATTGTTTTTTGGCCAAGGGTTGTTGGCAACTGCCCTGCAATGCCTGAAAGCGCGGTGTTCGTCGTAATCTGATTCGCCGCGCTTGCTGCGCCAGCGGGTAGCGGCAGCGCGACAGCGCTGATGGGCTGGGTTCCGCCTTGCGCAGCCATGACAACAGGCAAAGGAGTAACCGCACTGACAACTTGTGCGGTGCTGTCTGGGTTAGCAAAGGCAACAGCATTCGCGGGAGCGAAATAGGCAGGGAATGTAACTTGCGGATTGGGCATAGCATTGCTCCATGAGACAGAAACAGGATAACGAACACGCCATAATAACCAAATTGGTTATTGTAGGAAAGTTTATTTTTCCAATTCCGCACTAAACGTGCAAAGAGCGGGCCTGCAAATCACCCAATGCCCTGCGCATTGCACATAAATCATATCACCATTGCGGCTTGCTCAGCTCACAGCCACTCGTCATAATATGGTGTTCGCTTCGCCTTCATGGTCGGCCAGCAATGCTGATATTTCTCCGCGCTGATGAAGCCGGAGCGCAATCTGCACCTGGTTCTGCGATTGGAAGTTATGAAAATTCGCTTAAGGTAATCACGATGTGGCTATTGGATAAAATGCTCAAACCGCTGGTGCGCAGTGGGAGGTTCATCGTTACTGACTACGACGGCACGGCATACGAATATGGCGATGGTTTGGGCGAACCACTCCGCATCCGCTTTACCGATAAGGGCACAGCGCTTCATATTGCAAAAAACCCGCGCCTCGGTGCTGGGGAAGCATACATGGATGGGCGTCTTATTGTCGAAGCTCCCCATGATGTGCGCGATTTTGTTCTCTACATTATGGGGCAAGGCAATTCGCGAAGTGGTGCGTTCAAACCTCGCGGCATTTTGCGCCAACTACTGGACAAAGCAGGTTCTCGGCTTGACCAGGTAAATTTCATCGCGCGCTCCAGCAAAAATGTATTGCATCATTATGGGCTGAATCGGCAGTTTTATGAGCTGTTCCTTGATGTGGACCGAGTCTATTCCATGGGATATTTCCGCGAACCCGACAATACTTTGGAACGAGCGCAAGTTGACAAAAAAGCGCTGATTGCGGCTAAGTTGCAACTCGGTCCGGGCATGCGTGTGCTGGATATCGGCTGCGGTTGGGGCGGGCTTGGGCTTTACTTTAACCGCCATTTTGGCTGCGAGGTGCTTGGTGTCAGTCTGGCGCCGGATCAGGTTGCATTCGCCAATGAGCGCGCTGCGGCGGCTGGCGTTGCGGACAAAGTGAAATTCCAACTGATTGATTATCGTGACGTAACCGGCACGTTTGATCGAATCTCCAGCGTTGGCATGATCGAGCATCTCGGTGCGCCGCATTACAAGGAATACTTTTCTAAGACCTACCGCTTGCTGGCTGACGATGGGGTCATGCTGACCCACACAATCGGCCGCGCGGGTGAGCCCGGGCCGACCGATAAATGGGCGCGCACGTACATATTTCCCGGACACCATTTGCCCGCCATGAGCGAGGTTGTCACCGCGACAGAGCGGTGCGGCTGGAAAGTCTCAGACTTTGAGATACTGCGCATGCATTATGCTTACACGCTTGCCGAGTGGTATCGGCGCACCACCCTGCACCAAGCAGAGATCACCGCTATGTTTGACGAGCGCATGTTCCGCATGTGGCAATTTTACCTAGTGGGCGCAGAGCAAGGGTTTCGCACCGGGAATCTGGTCAATTTTCACGTCCAAACGGTCAAGAACCATGGCGTTTTGCCGATGACCCGCGATTATATCCAGCAGGAAACCGCGCGACTGGCGGCGCTTGATAAAACTCCGTTATGGCATCTCGAGCCAAAGGGCTAAAATTCGGCAGGCAATGACTATGTTGCTCCTCAATGCCGCGCTTAAGCGCCTTGTAACGTATGGCACGTTGACCGTAACCGAAGCCTCAGGTCGCGAACATCAATATGGTACCAAGGTGGCAGGCTGGCCCAATCTAGGCCTGCGTTTCTGTGATAGCCGCGTTCCGGGGGCCATTGCTCGCAATCCTACGCTCGGATTGGCCGAATGCTATATGAATGGACGCCTTACGATTGAAAACGGCGATATCATGGACTTTGTTGGCTTTATCCGCCGCAACAATCCGTGGGAGAAACAAGGTGATCTCGACAACTTTGGTCTGCTTGCCAGAATGCGCATCGCCATTTTGCATCGGATCGATCAGGTAAACCAGCGGGCCTCCTCGCGCCGCAATGTGGCGCACCATTATGATCTGGATGACCGCCTTTACAATTTGTTTCTCGATGCCAACCGCCAGTATTCATGCGCTTATTGGGCCGAGGGAGTCACTTCGCTCGAAGAAGCACAACTCGCCAAGATGGAGCACATTGCCGCCAAGCTCGCGCTCTCGCCGGGGATGCGCGTTCTGGACATTGGCTGCGGTTGGGGCGGACTGGCGCTACACCTTCATCGCATTTCAGGCGCTGTCGTTCACGGTGTCTCACTTAGCGCTGAGCAAATCGCCTATGCCAACGCCTGGGCCAAGCGCGAGGGAATGGCCGGTAAGGTTACTTTTGAGCTGATTGATTACCGCGATGTGCCGGGGCGATTTGACCGCATCGTTTCTGTGGGCATGTTCGAGCATGTTGGCGTGCCAAATTTTGCGACATTTTTCGCCAAGAGCCACAATTTACTAGAAGAACATGGGGTCATGCTGCTGCACACGATCGGCCGATCTGGGCCGCCTGGCGTAACCGACGATTTCACCCGCAAGTATATTTTTCCCGGAGGTTATATTCCGGCGCTCAGCGAAACAATGGGGGCGATCGAGCGATGCAAGCTGATGCTCACAGATTGCGAAGTCTTGCGCCGCCACTATGCGCCAACCTTGCGCGAGTGGTACAAGCGCTGTGTGGCGA
>JBBRXQ010000241.1:0-4548 GCA_038238515.1 Sphingomonadales bacterium
CCCGCGCCCCGGTGGACGAACACATCGAAATCATAGCCCGATCCGCAGGCATTTTTGCCCAGCAGCCCGGCATCATAAGCCTCTGCCACAGCGGCAAACAGCGTCTCGGCTTCGCGGATATATTCGCCGCGAATGTAAATATACGCCGCGCGCGCGCGCATCGCGTATCCCGCCACCAGCGCGCCCTCGATCAGCTTGTGCGGATCGTGGCGCAGGATTTCGCGGTCCTTGCAGCTGCCCGGCTCGCTCTCATCGGCGTTGATCACCAAAAAGCTGGGGCGGCCGTCCTTGCTTTCCTTGGGCATGAACGACCATTTCATTCCGGTGGGAAACCCCGCCCCGCCGCGCCCGCGCAGGCCGCTGGCTTTCATCTCGTCGATGATCGCATCTTGCCCGCGCGCCATGATCGCCTTGGTATCATCCCAATCGCCGCGCATCTGCGCCGCCTTCAGGTTCCACGGCTGATAACCATAGATATTGGTGAAGATGCGATCTTTATCGAGAAGACTCATGCGAACATCTCCCCTTCCCCCGTGCGGGGGAAGGATACGCAGCCTTGCGCCGAAACGGCGTTAGGCGAAGTTGGATGGGGGCGAACGGCGGTGCGGAAAGGTGCGCGCGCTACCCCCTCACCCCGGCCCTCTCCCCGCCGGGGAGAGGGGGAAAAGGTGCGCTTATCGAACATCACCATTCCCCCCGGTAATCGTGATTGGCCTGCGCCATCGCGGTCAGCGTGCTCAGCGCGCCTGCTGGCTCCACCGTATGCCGCCCGGGCATTTGCGTGCCCGTCTTGGGGCTTTTGCCCGCCGCCAGCTCATCAAGGATGCGGGTCATGTCCGCCGCCGTCAGATCCTCGTAATTGTCGTCGTTGATCTGCACCATCGGCGCAGAGGCGCAATTGCCCATGCATTCCACTTCGGTCAGCGTGAACAGTCCGTCATCAGTGGTGTGCCCCAGATGAAGCCCGCGCGTCTTGCACGCCGCCATGATATCATCGCTGCCGCGCAGCATGCACGGCGTGGTGCCGCAAACCTGCACATGAAACCGGCCGACCGGCTGCAAATTATACATCATATAAAAGCTGGCGACTTCGAGCACGCGGATCACCGGCATGCCCAGCTGCGCCGCGATCACTTCCATCACCGGCAACGGTAACCAGCCCTGCGTCTGCGTTTCCGCGCCCACCTGCCGCTGCGCCAGATCAAGCAGCGGCATCACCGCGCTGCGCTGCCGCCCCGCCGGATAGCGCGCGATGATCTCGTCCGCCTTGGCCGCATTGACAGGCGTCCACGCAAAACCACCCCAGCGCGCGCGCAATTCGGGGCTATCAGGTTCGGGATGACGATCAGCCATGGCTATCGTGCGTCCGACAAATCAAGGCGGCGTTCAACCCGTTTGAGACGTTCGTCCATCCGGTCAAGCCGATTATTGTTGCCAGAAACCTGAATAATCAGCCCGCCCATATGTTCATCGAGTGCAGTTGCCCGCGTTTTGAGTTCAGAGATATCATCGCGCATGTCGGCAATATCGCCTTGAATTCGCTTCAATATCTCGAAAAGCAGATCGTTTGAGATTTCGGCCATACAATCTCTCCTAACGAATAAATTCAACGCGGCTGCACTTCTCGCCCTCGAACGAATAGACCGCAATCACGTCAAACGGCTCAACCAGCACCGAACCATCGGTCGCAGGGCCTCGCGTCACATGCTCGCGCATCAGCACATAGCTGCCGATGGCCTCAGCATGCACAATCTCGGCATGGTTCTGCGGCCAGCGCGCAAACGCGGCGGCCAGCCCGGAACGCGTGCCTTCCTTGCCTTCCCGCACCACATCGCCGCGATAGTTCGCCTCGCAGGCATCATGGGTCATGTGACTGACGTAGGTATCCACGTCCTGCGCGTTGTAGGCGGCAATCATCGCCTTGGCGGTGGCCAGATTGCTCACCGGTCACACTCCCCAAACACCACGTCGATCGCGCCGATGATCGCGGTCACATCGGGCAGCATGTGGCCCTTGGCCATGAAATCCATCGCCTGCAGGTGCGAAAACGCGGTCGGGCGGATTTTGCAGCGGTAGGGTTTGTTGCTGCCATCGGCCACGAGATAGACGCCAAACTCGCCCTTGGGGCTCTCGGTCGCGACATAAACCTCGCCCGCTGGCACATGAAAGCCTTCGGTATAGAGCTTAAAGTGGTGGATCAGCGCTTCCATCGATTGTTTCATATCCGCGCGCTTGGGCGGCGAAACCTTGCGGTCATCCGATGAAACCGGGCCCTCGGGCATCTCAGCCAAACACTGCTTCATGATCCGCGCGGATTGGCGCACTTCTTCCACGCGCACCATGAACCGGTCATAGCAATCGCCGCTGGTGCCCACCGGAATTTCAAAATCCATCCGGTCATACACGTCATAAGGCTGGCTCTTGCGCAAATCCCACGCAATGCCGCTGCCCCGGATCATCGGCCCGGAAAAGCCCCAGGCAATCGCATCGGCTTTGCTCACTGTGGCGATATCGACATTGCGCTGCTTAAAGATGCGGTTGTCCACCACCAAGCTCATCGCGTCTTCAAACAAGCGCGGCAGACGGGTATCGAGCCATTCGCCGATATCGACCAAGAGCTTGAGCGGCACATCCTGATGCACTCCGCCGGGGCGAAACCATGCCGCATGCATCCGCGCGCCGCTCGCCCGCTCAAAGAAGTTGAGGCAATCCTCGCGCACTTCAAACATCCATAGGTTTGGCGTCATCGCGCCAACATCCATCACATGGCTGCCCAAATTGAGCATGTGGTTGCAGATGCGCGTCAGCTCGGCAAACAGCACACGCAGATATTGCGCGCGGATCGGCACCTCAAGATTGAGCAGCTTTTCAATGGCCAGCACATACGTGTGCTCCATTGCCAGCGGCGAGCAATAGTCCAGCCGGTCAAAATAAGGCAGCGCCTGAAGATAGGTTTTATGCTCAATCAGCTTTTCGGTGCCCCGGTGGAGCAGGCCAACATGCGGATCGATCCGCTCGATAATCTCGCCGTCAAGCTCCATCACCATGCGCAAAACGCCGTGCGCCGCCGGGTGCTGCGGGCCAAAATTGATCGTGTAATTGGCGATCACATCATCGCCGGTGGTGGGCGATTGCTCTAGGCTAAGGCTCATGTGCCGGGTCCATCCTTGTCGCGGGGTGCGCGGTCCGGCCTAGACTCGGTCGGATCGGGCGCGCCGGGGGCCGGGGTGGCACTATCTGTGGGCGCAACAATATCCGCGATGCCCTTCGCCGCCGCGTCGTTCGCGATTTTGCCCGCCCCGGTATCAGCCGGGCCGTCAGTCGTCTTGGGCGTGTCAACCGTAGGCGCGCCGCGCGTTTCGGGCATCGTCGCCACCGGCGCCGGCGCGGGCGGCGGCACAGCGGCCTTTTCATCGCCGGGCAGCACGTAATTCGCGCCTTCCCACGGGCTCATGAAATCAAACTGCCGCAAATCCTGCGCCAGCGCGACCTTCTCATAAACCACGCGCTTTTCCTCCTCGGAATAGCGCAGCTCGACATAGCCGGTCAGCGGGAAATCCTTGCGAAACGGGTGCCCTTGAAAGCCATAGTCTGTCAGGATGCGGCGCAAATCGGTGTTGCCCGCAAACAGCACGCCAAACATGTCAAAAACTTCGCGCTCATACCAGCCCGCATTGGGCCACAGCGTCGTCACCGTCGGCACCGGCGTCGCCTCATCGGTGCATACTTTCACAATCAGCCGCAAGTTGCGCGTCACTGAAAGGAGGCAATACACCACCTCAAACCGCTCCGCGCGGCTGGGATAATCAACGCCTGCAATATCCATCAATTGCTGAAACTGATGCTCATCGCGCAGGACGCGCAACGCGTCCTCGATCCGCTCGCGCTGCACCGTGAGCACGATCTCGCCGTACTCCTCCTTCGCAGCCACAACCACATCGCCAAGCGCGCCAACCAGCGCGTCTTTCACGCCTTCATACGAAGACATGCGCGGGGCGGAATGCACAACAGTCATGCGAACCTCCTCACCGCTCCAGTGTCCCAATCCGGCGGATTTTGCGCTGCAATTGCATCACACCATAAAGCAGCGCTTCGGCTGTCGGCGGGCATCCGGGCACATAGATATCCACCGGCACAATCCGGTCGCACCCGCGCACCACCGAATAGCTATAGTGGTAATAGCCGCCACCATTGGCGCAGCTGCCCATCGAGATCACATACTTCGGATCAGACATCTGGTCGTAAACCTTGCGCAATGCCGGGGCCATCTTGTTACACAATGTGCCCGCCACGATCATCACATCAGATTGGCGCGGCGAAGCGCGAGGGGCCGCGCCAAAGCGCTCCATGTCATAACGCGGCATGTTCACATGGATCATCTCAACCGCGCAGCACGCCAGCCCAAACGTCATCCACCAGAGCGAGCCGGTGCGCGCCCATTGAAACAGCTCTTCGGTCGAAGTGACCAAAAATCCCTTGTCCGAAACTTCGGCGTTCAGGCTGTCAAAAAACGCCGCATTAGGCGCAGCGGGCAGATCAGCCGCGCTA
>JBBRXQ010000242.1:0-4540 GCA_038238515.1 Sphingomonadales bacterium
GCATTCTCGATTTCTTGCCGAACGCTGTCATACGACAGGTCCGGCCCTGCCGGTTCGCTTTCATTGATCGGCGCAACCAGTGATTCGATATCAATAGTCATGTGCTTGCTGACCCCCCCGGTTTACAATGCGCGGATCAATCAGCCTTAACAACTTCAACTCGGCGATTGACTGCCGAGCGAGGATTACGCGCATCGAGCGGGCGATCAAAGCCATAACCTGTGACGCTGAACCGCGATTTATCAGCAGATTTCGATGTCAGAAAATCAACCACAGCTTGGGCGCGGCGCTGCGATAAATCGAGATTGTAGGCACGATCGCCAACAGCGTCGGTATGACCCTCGATTGCAAACTTCATCGCCGCCAGCTTTGGTGAGGCCAGCGCTGTAACGAACTGCGCAGCATTCACCTTCGCCTGAGGGGTCATTTCAGCCGAGCCTTTGAGAAAAGTAATCAGCAAGTTAGCGCGGCCCGGCTGCACAATCGCAAAACGCTGCGCCGCATAGCTCGCTGACGCCTGCACCCGCTGCCGCGCTGGAACAATGGCGACGCGCGAAGAAGCCGCAGCAGTTGCCGCTGGCACAGATGACAAAGTTTTCGCATTAGGTTTTGCAATACTGAAGCCACGCGAGTTGGGCTTGTCACGGCCCGAGTCGGCAGGCGCTCCATTACAATCGCCAGTCAATTGGCACACCAATTGATCTGGGCTTTGCTGAGCAACTGGCCCCGATTGTGCGGCGGATGGGACAGCGATGGCGATCCCGGCCAACGATACTACAGCGAACATTTTCATTGTTCAAAATCCCAAACAAAAATTCAGCTGTGACTCTATAGCACAAGTTATCGCGCAAAGCATAGCAATCTTGCTCGGAAACCCTTTGTTGCCCGTTCTCTCGAAACTACCCACCCGCAAATCGATGAGTCTCTTGAATTTTAGTTTTTGAGCGAAGCGCGATTGTGGGCTATCAGAGAGTCTAAGTAGGCGCGGGGTGACTTATATTATGGACCGTCAAGTCAAACTCATAGTCGATGCCGGCGGCGAACAGGTTGACCTCATCCGAGTAGAAGCGGCGGAGGCGCTGTCTCAGCATTTTCACCTAGCGATCGACGTGTTGGCACCCCTTGGAGAAATCGACTGGCTCCCGCATCTTGGAAAGCCCGCGGTTGCAACTGTTTACGAAGATGACGAACTGCAGCGGTATTTTCATGGGATCGTGGTCGATTGCTCGTTTTTGCACGAAATCGAAGGTGCCGGCTTTGTCTACCGACTTACGTTGCGCCCAAAGGCATTTCTGCACGAGCAGGGCAAGGCGTTTCGAATCTTCCAGCAAATGTCGGTCAAAAATATCCTTGAACAAATGCTTGACCGATGCGGGATCACTGCTTCATTCAAGCTCAACGAACGCGGAATACGCATGCGAAGCTATTGCGTTCAATACGGTGAGAGCAATTTTGGCTTTATCTGTCGATTGATGGAAGAGGAAGGCATTTACTACTACTACGAACATTCACTTAGTGGGCATGTTTTAGTTCTATGCGATGCGCCAAACTCTCATTCAAGTGGCGTGGCAGATACATTAACGTATAATCCCGACGCGGCATCGATTGTGATCGCAGATTCAGCGGCGCGTTCGTCGGCAGCACGCAAGCAATTCGTCACGAGCTGGCATGAGCGCGTTTCAACCGGCGGCGAAGCCAAAGTGACGATGCGCGATTTCGATTTCATCAAACCCAATCAGCCGCTGGAAGCAGAAACGAACGCCCAAAGCGGTCATCCTGAAGATTTGGTAGAGGTGTATGCCTACCCCGGGCGGTTTTACGAAAAAGCCGATGGCACCGCACTTACCAAAATCATGCTCGAAGGCCGCCGCGCCAACCGGCGTACGTTTTCAGTCGAATCTCAGGTTGGATCCATCTCGTGCGGCACACAATTCACGCTGACAGAGCATCCGCACGCGCGCTTCAATGCCAAGTATCTGGTTACACACACGCATCACAGCATCGCAAGCGAACTGCACCGTTCGGGCATGGAGCAAACCAGTGCGCATCTTGTGACATTTGAAGCGATCCCAGCAACTGTAGCTTGGCGTGCTCCGCTCACGACACGCCGACCGGTGGTAGCAGGGCCAGAAACCGCCATCGTAACTGGTCCATCGGGCGAGCAAATTCACACCGACAAATATGGGCGGGTCCGCATTCATTTCCATTGGGACCGCGAAGGGCATAACGATGATACATCGAGCTGCTGGGTCCGCGTTTCGCAAACGGGCGGGCTAGGCAACATCATTTTGCCGCGCGTAGGCCATGAAGTGTTGGTCGATTTCATTAATGGCGATCCTGATCGCCCGATTGTTGTCGGACGCGTATTTAACGAATCGCATATGCCAGTTTATGAGCTTCCAGAGCACAAAACCAAGCAAGTCTGGCGATCCGAGCGTTATAAAGACGAGGGCGATTACAGCAAATCTGAAAATCTTGATGTAAAGCCAACACCAGTGAATGAAATCCGTATGGACGACAAGGGCGGCAGCGAAGAGTTTTTTCTTTACGCACAGCGCGATATGAACACCCGCATCCGGCTTGATCAATCACATCACGTGGGGCGCGATCAGGAAATCAAGGTTGGCAACGACCGCAAGAAAACGGTTCGCAAAGACGAACATATTGAGGTCAAGGAGCACCGCGAGGCCAAGATTGGAAAGACAGATACTCTCGAAATTCTGAACAAGCTGACCACCAAAGTTACCGCCGGCGACGAAGAGCGCGACATCAGCAACGACCAGAAAATCAAGGTCGGTAATGAAATCGAGATTTCGGCTGGATCCAAGATCACGATCAAGGTTGGCCAAAGTTCGATTGTGATCGAGCCAACCAGCGTCACGATCAAAACTATGACTCTCAATTTGAATGGGCAGATGGCTGCAGAGCTCAAATCAATGCAGGTATCGGTCAATGGGTCGGCGATGACGACGATCACAGGCGGCTTAGTAAAGATCAATTGAGGAATGAAGGCGATGAGCGATTGGACTCGGGTAACATGGTGGAATGGCGGCCAAGTGCTCGAATTGATCGGGCGCGAAGCTGAAGCCATTGTCGGCGATCAGAATGCAGCACTAGCGCCCAGCGAATATTGCCAAACGCTCATCGAAAGCGGGGAGATCAATGCGGCAACCGAGTTCCTCGCTCACGCGCTGCCGCGCTATGAAGCGGTTATTTGGGCAGCGCAGGTCTTGCGCCGAATCACGCCGGGTCAGGACAACATGCTGACGGCCGTGCTGCGCTGGATTGACGACCCCAATGATGTTGATCGGCGCTCAGTTTACGAACAGGCGAAATTGCTGCGCATCGGAAGCGCCCGGGCGCTCTTGGGCATGGCCGTGTTTTATTCAGGAGGATCGATGTCCGAGCCTGATCTGCACGCCGTGCTGCCACCACCCGACGCGTGCAACAAATGTGCATACGGCGCGGTAATGGCGGCGGCTTATGCGACCAAAGACGCAAACACCATCTTGCACGATGCGTTGCAACTTGGCGAAAGTATTGCAAGCGGCGGCGCCATCACTTGATCCGACGCATACCCACCTCGTTTGAAGGCACCTCATCAATTTTATGCCACTAACGCTTACCCTTCGCAACGCCGACCGTCTTGACAATGGCTCGCCCCTCTCGCTCGTGCTGGATCGGCGCGGAGCGATTATTGGCCGCGCTGCGACGATTGATTGGTGCCTGCCCGATCCAACCCGCGAGCTTTCATCCCGGCATTGCGAAATTCAATTCCGCGACGGCGCATATGTGCTGACCGACATTAGCACTAACGGGACCTTCTTGCTCGGCAGCGCCGGGCGCCTGCCCGGGCCGCGCAACATCGCCGCAGGCGATGTTTTTGTGATTGGTCAGTTCGAGATTGAGGCCGCATTGGATGATGCGACTGCCGCGGCCATGGCCGCGCGCAACGCCGCCCCGCCGCCGCCCGCTTGGAAAGGGTGGAGGCCATCAGGCGGAGCCGATGCGGCCAGCCCGGCTCCGGCAGCGTCTGGCTGGGATACGGTCCCGGCCACCTCGGCGATATCCGGCGGCGGCCCAATGGCGGGCAACTGGGCAGCTCCCGCCGCCATTCCCGCGGCAGACACTGGCGCGAGCGGAGGCGGTTGGGGCGCTGCTTCTGCCGCAGCATCTCCGCAAGTCGCTTGGGCTGCGCCGGCTCAAGCACCACTCGCTTCACCTCCTTCTCCTCCAGCGCAAGCGGGCGGATGGGGCGCGGCTCCTACTCCCGCTGAGCCGTCCACTGGTGGCTGGGGAACCCCGGCAGCCTCGCCAGCTGCAAATGCCTTCCCGGCCGCGCCATCATCTGCGGCGCCGACAGCCTCGACATGGGAGACGCCACCCCCACCGCCCTCGCCAGCCTCGAACTGGTCAACCCCGATTACTGCGCCCTCGCCGCCTTCGGCTGCCGACGTGTGGGGCCAAGTCGCAGCGAGCAATGTCGTAGATTGGGCACGCGGCGGGTTCGGTGCGCCTGCGCCAACCCCCGCTTTTGAAC
>JBBRXQ010000243.1:0-4534 GCA_038238515.1 Sphingomonadales bacterium
CGCGGTTAGCCGAGCGCTGCGCCGCCCGCAATCGGATTCTTTCTTCAGCTTGGGATTACGGATCTACAAACTCGGCCACGCGTTTTTGCATCGCAGCGATCACCGCTTCGCGCTGATTGGGGGTGTACATGATTTCGTGCTGCGCCCGGCTTTCGGCCATCAGCACATCATCGCCCAACATTTCGGGCACGCGGTTGGTCAAATGTTTGGCCGCGCGCACTGCTTGCGGGCTCTTGCCCGCGATGGTGTGTGCGATGGCCATGGCGCGCGCCAATGGATTGGCATCAACATGCGTGGCAAAGCCATAGGTCACCGCTTCCTCGCCAGAAAATTCGCGGTGCGTATAAGTCAGCTCGCGCAGCACATCATCGCGCACATTGCCGCGCCACAGTAGGTATCCCGCCATATCGGGCACCAGGCCCCATTTCACTTCCATCACCGCCAAGCGGGCATCGGGGGTGATGATCCGGATATCGGCCCCGCTGGCAACTTGCAGTCCGCCGCCAAAGCACACCCCGTGCACCGCCGCGATCACCGGCATCGGCAGCTTGCGCCAAACCATCGCCGCCTCCTGCGCGCGGTTGGCATTGCCATGCGTGCGATCGATCAGCGACACGGTGCGTTCGGTGCTCCCCATGCTGGCCATATCAAGGCCAGCGCAGAACGAGCGCCCCGCGCCCGAGAGCACCACGCTGCGCACGCCCGGCGCGCTAAACAAATGCCGCCCGGCGGCGACAATGCCTTCAAACATCGCATCATCCAGCGCGTTCATTTTGTCCGCGCGGTCTAGCAGCACGTGCGCGACATGGCTTTCAATCGAAATACTAACGCGATCATGAAATCTCATAGCTGGTTCCTGTTCGTTCGCAGGGATTGATTGGATCGGACACGCTGCACTTCAGGCCGCACTGGCGTTTACGCCCATGCTGGTGAGGTAGCGTCTGATATTGCGCGCGGCCTGCCTCAGCCGCTGTTCGTTTTCAACCATGGCGATGCGCACAAAGCCTTCACCATCCTCGCCATAGCCAACTCCGGGGGCCACCGCGACCTCGGCATGAAGCAGCAGTTGCTTGGAAAATTCAAGGCTGCCCATGTGGCGCAGCGCGGGTGGCAGCGGGGCCCAAGCAAACATCGAGGCGCGGGGGCTGGGAATGTCCCATCCGGCGCGACCAAACGCTTCGACCATCACATCGCGGCGCTTTTGATAAAGCTGGCGGTTTTGCTCAACGATATCTTGCGGACCATTCAGCGCGGCGCATGCCGCCGCCTGTATCGGCGTGAACGCGCCGTAATCAAGGTAGGACTTCACCCGCGTCAGTGCGGCGATCAGCCGCGTGTTGCCCACCGCAAAGCCAACCCGCCAGCCCGCCATCGAATATGTTTTTGACATCGAGGTAAATTCGATCGCCACATCCTTCGCGCCCGGCACTTCCAGGATCGAGCGGGTTGGCTGGCCATCATAATAAAGCTCGGAATAGGCGAGATCGGATAGCACCCAAACCTTGTTTTCGCGCGCCCACGCCACCAGCCGCTCATAAAACGCCAGATCGACGGTCTCGGCGGTGGGGTTTGATGGGTAGTTAACAATCAGGATCGATGGGCGCGGCACAGTGAACCGCATTGCGCGGTCGAGCGATTCCCAATAGTTTTTATCGGGCGTGGTAGGCACCGCGCGGATCGTTGCGCCTGCGATGATGAAGCCAAACGTATGGATCGGATAGCTCGGGTTGGGCGCGAGCACTACATCGCCCGGCGCGGTGATCGCGGTGGCGAGGCTCGCGATGCCTTCCTTCGAACCAAGGGTCATCACCACCTCGGTTTCAGGATCAAGTTCAACCCCAAAGCGGCGGCCATAGTAGTTCGCCTGCGCCTTGCGGATGCCAGGAATGCCTTTGGATGCGGAATAGCCATGCGCATCGGGCTTCATCGCCACTTCGCACATCTTTTCAATCACATGCGCGGGCGGCGGCAGATCGGGATTGCCCATGCCAAGGTCGATGATATCCTTGCCGCTGGCGCGCGCGGCGGCCCGCATCGCGTTTACTTCGGCGATGACATAGGGCGGCAGGCGCTTCATGCGGTAGAATTCTTCTTCCACGGGCTCTCTTCTTGTTTGGCGCGCGGCCTTTTGCCGCTCGTGCCGTTTCTTACGCGAAACATGCCCCTGCGCAAACAGCAAGGGCTGACATCTTGGTGCGCCGCGCGCTATATGGGGTTAAATGCTCGTGCGCAGGAGAATTTTGATGTCCGGACCTGATCCAACACCCGGGGCCGCGGTCGATCCGGCCATGTCTGAGCCAGCCGTGTTCGAAGATCTGTTTCGTCAACAAAGCGAAGCGATGCAGGCGATGCTCGCGCCGTTCATGCCTGCGGCGCAAACCCCCGGCGCCGATCCTGCCGATTTGCAGCATTGGGCGATGTCAGCCGCGAAGCTGCAAAAGATGTGGCTCGATTTCGGGGCGGAGAAGGCGGGCCAAGCGCCGCCCGCCATGGCGCAAATGGGCGATGTCAGCCGCTGGTCGGCAATGGCCTCGGACTGGTTCAAAGCGATGCCGCTGGCTCAACCCAAAGCCCAGGCCCGCTTGTGGGAAGAAGGGCTGGCGCTGTGGACCAACGTGCTGGGAAACTATGGCATCGGCCCGCAAGCCGGACAAACAGCGCAAGCCGGAAAAACAGCGCAGGCCGATCTTCCGCGCAAAGACCGCCGCTTTGCCGATCCCAAGTGGAGCGCGCAGCCGGCATTTGCGCTATTGCATCAAACATACTTGCTCATTGCCGAGCATCTTACTGCCATGGCCGACAATGCTGAGGGCGTGCCGCCTGAGCGGCGTGAGCAGCTACGCTTCATCACCCGTGTAATCACCGATGCGCTCAGCCCGGCCAATTTCCCGATGACCAACCCTGTGGTGATCGAGCGGACGATGGAATCGCGCGGCGATAATCTGGTCAAAGGCGCGGAGCACTTGCTTGCAGACTTGCGCAAGGGGCAGCTCACGCACACTGATCCTGATGCCTTCGAGCTTGGCCGCAACATCGCGGTGACCCCCGGCAAAGTGGTTTTTGAGACCCCGTTGTACCAGCTGATCCAGTATTCGCCCACGACCGAGCAGGTCTATGCTGTGCCGCTGGTGATCTTCCCGCCGTGGATCAACCGATTCTACATCCTCGATCTTAATCCGCAGAAAAGCTTTATCCGCTGGGCGGTGGAGCAGGGGCTCACCGTGTTCGTCACCTCATGGAAATCGGCTGATGCGAGCATGGCCGAAGTGATCTGGGACGATTATATCCTAGCGCAAATCGAAGTGATCGATACCGTGCGCGCGCGGCTCGATGTGCCCGCCGTTCATGCGATTGGCTATTGCGTGGCGGGCACCACGCTCGCGGCCACGCTGGCGCTGATGGCGCGGCGCGGCGATGCCGGCAAAGTTGCCACGGCCACGTTTTTCACCGCACAAGTGGATTTTGAAAAGGCCGGCGATCTTAAAAACCTGGTCGATGAGCAGCAGGTCAAGATGCTCGGCAGCCTCTCGAATGATGGCTATCTCGATGGCCGCTATATGGCCGCTGCCTTCAATATGCTGCGCGGCACCGATCTGATCTGGAACTATGTCGTCAGCAATTATTTGCTTGGCGAAAGTTATCCCGCGTTCGATTTGCTGCACTGGAATGGCGATACCACAAACCTGCCGTCCAAATGGCACAAGGCCTATCTCGAAGATCTATACCGTGACAACCGCTTGGTGGTGCCGGATTCTATGGTGGTTGATAACACTCCGATCGATCTGCACCGGATCGCCACGCCATGCTATATTCAAGCGGGGCGCGACGACCATATTGCGCCGGCTGAAAGCGTGTGGAAATTGACCCGGCATCTGGCTGGGCCATGGCGGTTTATGCTGGCAGGATCAGGACACATTGCGGGAGTGGTCAATCCGCCTGCCGCAGGAAAATATCAGTATTGGCGCAACGATGCTGATCCCCAAACGCTGGCCGAATTCATCGAAGGTGCCCGCGAAACTAAGGGAAGCTGGTGGCCAGATTGGATCGATTGGATCGACCAAGCAGGCCCCGCCAAAGTCGCGGCCAAGGGCAAGCGCGTTCCAGGCGGACGCGGCGATCCGGTGATTGAGGATGCGCCGGGGCGTTATGTGAAGTCCCGCTGAGCGGAACGGCCCCCATTTTATGCTGCACTGCACAATTTAGACCTTGACTCTGGCCCTGCGCTATCTAAATGGTGCGGTGCAGCAAAACAAGGGTTTTCCAAACGCCATGTCTTGCTCAAAGCAGGGGTGAATGCGTGATGCCCGTTGAAGTCAAACAATCCAAACCAAAGGCTGCAGCCGCGAACGCGCAGGTCGCAAGCCCGTCAATCTCCGCGACCGCACCAGCGGCGATTGTGTCAGCAGATGTTGTCGTTCCTGCTCCCATTCCAGCAGAAACCGTCGCTCTCGCTTCTGGCCCCGCATCAACCGTAGCTTCTTCAAAGCCCGCCGTGAAGCCCTCTGCCGTGCCGGTTGCCGGCCCTATTGCCGCC
>JBBRXQ010000244.1:0-4528 GCA_038238515.1 Sphingomonadales bacterium
GATTCAGCCACGGCCAGAAGCGGCGCTGTGTCCAGAATGATAAAGTCATAGCGCCCGCGCAGTGTCGCCAAAAGATCCCGCATCGCGTCCCCACTAAAAAGATCGACCGAGGTGAAAGAATGTCCTCGCAGAGGCAAAACATCCAACGTGCTTTGGGCATCACGGATGATCACATCATCGATCTGAGCCTCGCCTGCTAACAGTTCGGTAAGTCCGCCTTGCTCGGCGATGCCGAAAATGTCCTGCATACGCCCACGCCGCAGATCGCAATCGATAAGGATCACCCGGTCGCCGCTGGCCGCCATCGTGCGGGCAAGTGATAGCGAGACAGTCGATTTTCCCTCCGCCGGGAGCGACGATAAGATTGCAATAACTTTAGGTGGCGTGGCCGAAGCGAGCACGATGGCATTGCGAATTGTGCGAAATGCTTCGACATAGCTCGACATCGGCCGAGCAATTACGAGATCTTCAGGTGAAAGTTTCTTTCCCGCATGGTTGAGCTGACGCGCTGATAGCCGTGGGACCGATGCCATAACTGGCGCTCCGCTGAGCCTCTCCAGATCGTCGCGCGTTCTGACATTGCTGGACGTCAATTCCAGTATCAATGTTGAGCCAAATCCGATCAGCAGACCTAGCACCACGCCCAGCACCGCAAACAACACACGTTGCGGAGAGGATGGTTCGAGAGGCACATCAGCGTGCTGTATAATCACGGCGGTTGGCAAAACATTCCGCTGCCGATCAGTCACTTGCTGGAGCGCCTTGCTCAGATCGTCGTAAGACTGCTGCTTAGTCTTGATTTGCCGTTCCAGGCCGTCTGCAACAACAGATGCACGCGTGTTGGTGGCTTGCTGGCCGCGCACCTGATTGAGCGACGAGCGCAAACTCGCGGCGCGCGCCTGTGCAGCAAGCGCTTTGCTCTCAAGCGCGCTTACGATCCGGAGAGCCTGATCGCGCAGCGTTTCATCGATGTCCTGAAGCTGCTTCCTGACCCGATCAAACTCTGGATGACGCGGGCCATAGCGCGCTTCCACCTGTGCTAGTTCGCGGGTCACTTCCCCCCGCTGGCGGCGCAGATCGCCGATCACTGGCGAATCCAGCACGCTCGAAACCGCCGCAATTTGCCCGCGCCCAACTTGCGCACGCGCTGCTTGCAGATCAGCTGTGGCTGAGGCAGCCTCGCTCTCCGCTTGCGCGAGCTGGATCGAAATCGGACCCACCTGCGCATCGGTTACCGTCCCTTGGGTCGAACCTTCAACAATGCCTGCTTCGGCACGATAGCGGGCCATCTCGGCCTCGCTGCCAGCAATCTCGCCGCCGATTACATCAAGCCGTTGTTTGAAATCAGCCGCTTCCTTCGATGCGGTTCCGGTGCGGCTGCCGACTGACATGTTCATAAACGCAGCCACTACCGCGTCGGCAATGCGCGCTGCTTTTTCGCGGCTCTCAGAGCGGAACGAGACCTCAACGATGTACGAATCCCCTTCATGTTTGACATCAAGTTGCTTTAGAAAATTGCTGGTTGCGATCGCTTCGGCATTCGCTCCAAGCTGATTGGCACTCTCGGAGTCATCGCGAAACTCTGGATCGTTTGCCAGATTGAGTGCACGCACCACCTCTCCGGCGATCTCGCGGGATTTTAAGGTCTCTACATCGGTCGCAATGCGCGATTGGTCTGCTTGCGGCGACGACATCCGCTGATCTTCTTCGGTCACCGATCTCACGGTCGGATCAATTTTGACAATCGTGGTCGCGGTATACACCGGCGTCATCAAATATGTTGCGCCCACCGCCAGCGCCGTGACCAGCAAAGTAATCGCTGCAATCAGCAACCAACGCCGAGCAACTATGTCGATAAGCTGCTGGATACCAAGTTCGCCCGACGATTCGGTCGCTCCCGGCGTCTGGCGCTGAGGATAATTGGGTTTGGTAAGGACGAGATCATATTTCATGACAGCCATGCATCCAAGTTAGGTTTCAGTTCAAAGCCGCCAGCCGACAGCGACAACGCCGCGCCATTCCTTGAACTGTTGCCCGGTCAATTGCCCGCTACTACTGCGGTCGATGTAAGATACCCCAGCAGAGAGGTTGATCCGGCCGATGCCGAGATAGGTGCCGCCAATGCGGCCCACAAAAACAGCATCGCGGCGAGAGATTCCCTCAAACCGGTTGCGCTGAAACTCTGCTTGTCCGTAGAGGAGTAAATTACGCAGCAATTCGTGATCAACGCGCGCGCGGTATGTGTTCGAGAACAGTCCGCTTGATCCAATCACAACCGCCTCTTCAATCGAGCGCGTCGCACCGACCGAAATATTGGTGAGCTCGGAGAGAAAATACGTCAGTCGACCATCATAGGCGAGCCCTGAAATCGGCCTGTACGTTCCGCTCGCGTCGAATACGCGGCGCGTATATCCAACCCCTGCGTGAGCTCGAAGCAACGCTGTGAGATCGAGCGAGACCCCGCCGAGAACAACGGTCTGGTTCCCGCCTCGATTGGCAATGTTGGCACCAAAAGTCTTTTTGTCGTTGTTGATCGATGAATAACTTGCCTCTGCAAAGACCGCCGTATCCGGACTAATGGCATAAGCCATCCGGGCTGCGCCGCGTACTACGGTCACATCGCGAAAATCCTGATCGATGATGATCCCGCGCGAAGGAACCGGCAGATCGCTGAAGTTCAGCCGATTTACGTCTACTGCCAGAGTTGCCTTGAACCGGCCTAATTGATGAGTGCCGCGCACCACACCGCTCGACTGCACAAAATCAACCGATCTCAGCGCATTGTTTGGGGCCGCACTGGAAAATTGCGCCTCATAGCCTCGCCGGACCTGCAAAAACCCTATCACCTGCGTATCGCGCCCGATGGCATACTCCCCGCCCAGGCTGGCGTCATATCCATCTTGGTTCTTGAGCGGCGTATTTACAAAGCGGATGATATCGCCGCCGCCTTCAAGAGTGAGCTTGTTGGTCGACCAGTTGGTCACCAGCCGAATGCGCGGATTAAACGCAAAGTAAGCGTCCGTGCGCGTGTTGTTGGTATTGGCGAAAACGTTGTCTGAAACACCCACGCCTGCCGTCACCGATGGAAAGGCGGTTAAGCTGCCCGCCCTGATCCCAACGGGATCGAGCTCAGGGCGCGCGCGCTCGGTAACGCCGATATTACGTCCGCGATCATTATCGAACGGAATCGGACTGTTAAGAAATGGTCCTAGGTCGTTTGATTGAGCGAGAGCAGGCTGCGCGATCCCCAGTGAGATCGCGCTTAGCAAGACAACGCTACCCGATCTTACGATCGGTTGAAATTTCCTCGGCACAGATTGCACTCCATTCGATCCGAACACGCCGCGCTTAGCGGGGAACGTGAGGCTCAGTTTGTGTAGTCGGTCCCGCCGCCCAAGCTGAATCCCGGAAGCGGCCCAAGCCCGAGGCCATTGCCCGCACCCGCTGGTCCAGCCCCTGTGCCGCTGCGGCAAATTGCGAGCGTGGACGAAAGACTTTTCAAAGCTTTAAGCGAAACCACATTCATTTTTGGGGATAAACGGGCGTTATTTACTGCGGTTAGAACCTTGGGGCATTCCAGATTGCTTGCCCGATCAACCCGCAACGCGAACTCGGCGGCGTAGACATTTTGGGGGCTATTTGCTGGCAGTTGATCCATCACTGCAATCAATGAATTGGTCAATGCATCAATGGCTAATTGCTGCGGATCAGGTACCCCAATGGTCTGCGCTTGGGCACCGTCGGCCATCGGCATGCCAAGCGCCATAGGTAGAGCAAGTGCCAGCGAGAAGCCCATAACGTACCTCATCAAGACTGTCTCCATGCTCGATCGTCTATGTAATATGATGAATTATTAACGTACAAAAATTGAACGAATTATTCTAAATTAACATCTCAAAAATAACGTTCGGTCACACGGATTGTATCACCCGGACGAACGGTCAAAATAGGCGTAATTTCGGTCTTATCTTCATGATCTTCACCGGCGCGTTTCAGAAAAATGTATTTCTTGTTCGCACGATAACTAAAGCCCTGCGCTGAAGCGATCGCCTGCACAACCGACATTCCTGCGGAATACGGATATTCTCCGGCGCGGTTCACTTCCCCAAGAACGTAAAATGGGCGGAATGTGATGACTTCGACACTCACGCTCGGGTTGCGGACAAAGCCATCATCCAACTGCGCGCGCAGCGACGAGCCCAGCGCTGCGGCGCTTAAGCCGGCTGCCTTGACGCTGCCAATCAACGGGAAGGCGATCATTCCGTTCGCCCCCACGGTGTATTCACCGGTCAGGGTTGGTTCGTTATAAACGGTGACGCGCACTTTATCGGCGCTCGAAAGCGGATACTCGACTTGCGTGTCAAGGGTGCCCGCGACGGAGCCATTTTTTGCAAGCGGGTAGGGACCTTGGGTCGCGCAACCGCAAAGGCCGAAAAAAACGGCCAAAGGTAATAAAAAAGTTTTCAAGAATTGCCTCCACCCATCTGGTGTCGGCTAAAAGACTGACTTCGATTGAGGTATTGTGCAA
>JBBRXQ010000245.1:0-4515 GCA_038238515.1 Sphingomonadales bacterium
GCCCTCGGTGTTTGGGTTTTGATCGACAACAGGCTGAACCGGGTCAGGAACTGCACCATCCGGTCACTCGCCACAGAAGCAGCCCACGCTCTCCCCGCAGCGCCAGTGCAGGCGCCGCACCGGTCGCGCGATTACCCCCACCTGGGCAAACGCAGCATCGGCGCACCGTCAAATCCAACAAGATTTTGCGAAAAGCGCACCCAAAATCAACCCCGTCACCCCGGGCTTGACCCGGGGTCCCGCTTTCCTCCGCACAGACCAATCGGTGTCAGGATCACAGCGCAAGACAAGGCCGCGCGCCCCTAATCCACCCCAGCCGGATCGCGCGTCGCCACCATGCCATTGGCCACAAACCGCAGCACCAGTTCATCGTGCTGATTGTAAACGCGCGTCTCGCCTTTGGTCAGCCCCATTTCGGGCCGCGATTTGCTCCGCCGCTTTTCGAGCATCACTTGCTCGCAGCGCAGCGTATCGCCCGGATAAACCGGCTTCACCCAGCGCAGCTCATCAATTCCCGGCGAGCCGAGCCCGGCGACGCGCTCGTTCGCCATATTGGCCACCGCCATCGACATCGCCATTGCACACGTATGCCAGCCGCTCGCCGAAAGCCGCCCAAAATGGGTTTGCGCGGCGGCCTCGTCTGAAAGGTGGAATGCCTGCGGATCGTATTTCGTAGCGAACGCGACTACCTCTTCGCGGGTCACGGCATAGCTGCCATAAGCGCTGGTCGCGCCGGGGATCATATCTTCGTAATAGCGCAGTTCCATATGCCGTTTCCCGCTTAAACGTTGAACTTGAAATGCAATACGTCGCCGTCCTTGATCACGTACTCCTTGCCTTCTTGGCGCAGCTTGCCCGCATCGCGCGCCGCCGTCTCGCCGCCCAGGCTTACGAAATCGTCATAGGCAATCGTCTCTGCGCGGATAAAGCCGCGCTGGATATCCGAATGAATCTCGCCCGCCGCCTCTGGCGCTTTGGCCCCGGCATGCACTGTCCATGCGCGCGCTTCCTTTGGCCCCACGGTGAAGAATGTCAGCAGATTGAGCAGCTCATACCCTGAGCGGATGATCCGCGCGAGCCCGGCTTCGGTTAGGCCAAGCTCCGTCAGAAACTCAGCCCGATCCTCCAGCGGCATCGTCACAATCTCTGCTTCGATGGCCGCCGAAACCACCACCGCGTTCGCGCCCTCGGCCTTGGCCTTTTCAAACACGCGCGCCGAAAAGGCATTGCCGGTGGAGGCGCATTCTTCCTCCACATTGCACACATACAGCACCGGCTTGGCGGTGAGCAGCTGCGCCTGCGAAAATACGCGCGCTTCTTCCTCGTCCTTGGGCACCGTCAGCCGCGCTGGCTTGCCCTCGCGCAGCAGATCGAGCGCTTGGCCGAGCACTGAGGCGATAATCTTCGATTCCTTGTCGCCCTGCGCGGATTTCTTGATCGCGGCGGGCACGCGCCGCTCCAGGCTTTCCAGATCAGACAGCATCAGCTCGGTTTCAACCGTTTCGGCATCCGAAACCGGATCGATCTTGTTGTCGACATGCTGGATATCGACGTTTTCAAAGCAGCGCAGCACGTGAACGATCGCGTCCACCTCGCGGATATTGCCCAAGAACTGGTTGCCCAAACCCTCGCCCTTTGATGCCCCGCGCACCAGCCCCGCGATATCGACAAAGCCAAGTTGCGTCGGGATAATCGACTTGCTGCTGGCGATCTTGGCCAGTGCATCGAGCCGGGGATCGGGCACGCCAACATTGCCAACATTGGGCTCGATCGTGCAAAACGGATAGTTCGCGGCCTGCGCGGCCTGCGTTTCGGTCAGGGCGTTGAACAGCGTCGACTTGCCAACATTGGGCAACCCAACAATCCCGCAGCGAAATCCCATGTGGTGGTCCTTGAATCGCGGCTCCCAATGCGGGGCGGCGGCGTGCTTGTGAGCGCGCGATGGTGGCCGATTGCGCCAAGGTCAAGGGGAAGCTGGTGGGCAGCGCCCAAATCCGGCGCTTCGCAAGGAAATGTTAGTCAAACCGGTGCATAATTTGCTCATGAAAAAATCGCTCATGCTCGCTGCACTGCTGCTCACCACCGCCTGTTCGGGCGATCCCGCTGCCTTGTATGCGCAGGCGAAGGTCGCCTTTGCCGCCGAGGATTATGGTGCCGCGCGCACCAGCCTGCTTGCGGCAGCGGATGCCGATGAGTCTGATAAAAACGTGCTGCTGCTGCTCGCGCAAACGCAATTGCGGCTCGGCGATGGCCAAGGCGCGCAAGCCAGTTTGTCGCAGCTTGCTGGCAGTGCGGAAGTTACCCGGATGAAGGCCGAGGCCGCGCTGCTGCGCAGCCAGCCTGACGAAGCACTCGATCTGCTTAGAAAGGATACTGATCCCGAAGCTTGGCGTTTGCGCTCGGCGGCGCATCTGGCGAAGGGCGATAGCGCGGCTGGGCTTGCTGCGATGCGCTCAGGGCTGGCGGCGGGCGGCAATTTTGCCTTGCTCCATGATTACACGAGCTACCTTTTGTCCGCTCAAGACTATGATGAGGCCGAAACCGCGCTTGCAAAAATGCAGGGGCTTGGCCCGGCTCGGCTCGATACCCTGATGCTCACCGGCGATCTTGCGGCAAACCAAGAGCAATTTGATAAGGCCCGCAGCGCCTATCAGGAAGCCACAGTCAAATTTCCGGTGCGCAGCGAGCCGCTCATCGCACTGGCCACGCTGGCCGATCTGCAGGGCAAGCTGAATGAGGCGATTGCGCTGGTCGAACAAGCCGCGAAGATCACGCCGCGCAGCCCGCAAGTCGAAGCATTGCGTGTGCAATTCGCTTCAGAACAAGGCGACTGGGAAAAAGTCCGCACAATGCTGGCCGGGCAGGAATCGAGCCTTGATCCGCGTTCTGCCAATGGGCTGACGTATGCTGAGGCGCTGCTCGAGCTTGGCCATGCCGAACAGGCTCGCGCCATTTTTGCTAAGGCGCTCTCGCTTTCGCCGCAGAATCCGTATTCGCGGCTCATGCTGGCTCAGGCCGAACTGGCGACCGGCGATGCGGCTTCGGCATTCCGCACGATCCAACCGCTGTCTGATAGCGTGCTGGCCGATCAACGCGCGCTTAAATTGGCGGGTAAGGCGGCGCGCGCCGCAGGCGATCCAGCGGCGATTGGTTTGGCAGCTCGCCTCAGTTCACCGCAAACTGCGGTCAACCAAAAGCTGGTGGAAGCCGGCGAAGCAGCGATGATCCGGCGCGATTGGGGCGCCGCAATCGCCGTATACCGGCAATTGCCCGGCTATGATGGCGATGCCGAAGTGCTCAAGCGGCTGGCCCTGGCCTCTTCAAAAGCCGGCCTCCATGCAGAGGCGATTGCTTATGCCGACAAGGCGGTGATTGCTGCGCCGCGCAACCCCGATATGCCGCATATCGCGGGTTTGGTCCGGCTGGAAGCGGGCCGCGATGGCGATCAAGCGCGACGCTTGCTGGCGCAGGCGCTGCAGATGGACCCCAGCAACCGCCTGTTCCGGGCCGACCTCGGTCGCGCCGCCAATATCTCAGGCTAACCAGTATCTCAGGCTAACCAGCATGATAGGCTGGAGGGCTATCTGGCCAGACGACAAAACGGCAGCGGGCGCGGTCTGGTTTGATCCAGCCGCGCCCGCATTCGTAAGGGGTTATCGTATTGTTGGTATTAGGCTTGGCGGCGGCGGCGCGCAAAGGCCAAGCCAACAAGGCCCAGACCCATCATGCCCAGCATGCCCGGCTCAGGAACAGCGGTGCCGCCCGAAGTGGTGCTTCCGCCTGAAGTGGTGCTGCCGCCCGAAGTCGTCGAAGTGGTGCTGCCGCCGGAGGTGGTGCTGCCGCCCGAAGTCGTTGAAGTGGTGGTGCCGCCCGAAGTGCTCGACGTGGAAGTTCCGCCCGAAGTCGATGATGTCGATGTGGTCGTGCCGCCAGTGCTGGAGCTTGTGCTTGAGGTGCTGCCGCAACTGCCCGTATGGCCGCAGCTGCAATAATGCTTGTGCCTCCATCCGGCCTCTGCAGGCGCTGCCATGCTGACTGTTCCCAGAAGAAGTGCTGAAAGGATGACTGAACGCTTCATGATAATTCCCCTAGACGAACGAGCTTGCGAAAATGTTACCGTAGTTAAACGCTAACAATGCAAAGACGGTGCCAATTTCGCAAATACAGAGGGTTCGTTGGTTAACGGCCAAAAATAGCTTGGCCATGTGTAAGCGCTTCCGACGTTTTCAGCGCTCTTTTCGGCTTTCTCTTAGTGCTGGCGCAGTGCCACATCGTTCATAAAGCGGGCGTCATCACTCGAACCCGGCCCTCCGGCTAACCAATGCGCCTCTGCGGAAATCGCGCCCAGCATCGTGACCAAATCATCCTGCTCGGCCTTGGCAAAATTGCCGAGGACATAGCCGGTCACGCGGTCCTTATGCCCCGGATGCCCGATGCCCAGCCGCACCCGGCGGAAATCGGGGCCAATATGCTGATCGATCGAGCGCAGGCCATTATGCCCGGCGGTGCCGCCGC
>JBBRXQ010000246.1:0-4514 GCA_038238515.1 Sphingomonadales bacterium
CCCGCGCTCGGCGCCTGCGGCAGCGCCAGCCGGTCTGCCGCTGCCTCGGCCCGGCGCGGATCGGCGCTGTTTTCCATCAAATGGATATACAGATGCGATGCCTGAAGATTGGCCGGATTGCGCGCCATCACCGTCTCAATCAGCCGCACCGCATCGCCGCTGCGGCCCAGCGGTGTGCGTTTGTCAGCCTGCCAATAGTTCCATGGGCTGGTGTCCATCACCGCCTCGGCGGCGAGCACCGCAACATCGTCGTTCGCTGGAAAGCGCCCGGCAACTTCGACCATCGCATCGGCATAGGCCGCATCCAGTCCCGCGCGATCAGCACCAGCATCGCGTGCATAACGGCGCGAAACCGCATCGATCAGGCCCTGCTCCATCGGTGAGCCACCGCTTCGCAAGGCGTGCGCCTTGTCCATCGCCGCCAATGCTGCGCCGCGATCGCGATCGTCCATCGGCGCGTTGATATTGGGACCGAGTGCCACCGCCTCTCCCCACCAGCACAGCGCGCACCCCGGATCAAGCCGCTGCGCCTCGCGAAACGAACGCACCGCGCCGCCGTGGTTGAAGCCATAGTTCAGCATCAAGCCCTGATTGAAATAGCGCCGCGCGGCGTCGCTCGCGGTGGTTACCGGAAAGCGCGAAACCGCGAGATCGGGATAAAGCGGCATCGCGGCCATGCCCGCACGCTCGCCCGCGCCTAAAGGCCCCGCAATCGCCGCCGCCAAAGCCAGCTCCTGCGTCAACGCTGGGTTTCCCGCTTTGCCCGCGCAGAGCGCAATCGCCTGCCGCACAGGATCAAGCATCGCCAAAGCAGCGTGCGAGAACGAAAGCGCGGGCGAAAAACTCGCCAGCACCAGACCCGCTCCCGCGATCAGGCCAACCCTCAGGACGCGGCGCATCGGCAACTCTCCCTCGAACAGCAGGCCGTTTTCAGCGCGCGCCCGCGCACAATTCCAAAGCCGTCAGGCCGCCATGGCCTGCTGATACAGCGCGCTGTCTGCCGAATAATAGTTGCAATGAAATCCGCTCGGCACGCGAAATGGGATATGCACCCGCGCCAGCGGCCCCGCCGCCATGTTTGCCGCATCGAAAATCACCAGTTGGCTGGTCGGGCTGTTCGCCGGGTGGACCAATGCCATCGCATAGCCATCGGCCTCGCCTTTCGCGCCGATCCTTGGCGCAAACACCACTTCGCCCACAGCCGCGCCCGCGCCAAAGTGGAAAATGTCCTCGGCCCCGGTTTGCGTGTCATACCGGATCGCCGCGTCCATTCCGCCAACCCGGCCATCCACCGATTGCAGATTGATGTTTGCAAAGCATTGCCGGGTCTTGCGCGTTACCATCCGGTCATCGGGCCGGGGAAACTGGAAATCGCGCTCATTGAGCACTTCTTCGCGGATTGTGTTGGTGTTGCCCTCCAAATCGATGGTCCAGCGGCGCAAATTTTGCCGCGCTTGCGCATGCGTCAGCCGGTTGCCATCCTGATCGGGAAACAGCGCGGTGCAATCCGCCGCTGCCACATCGGCGATGATCTTGCCGCCCTCTTCCCACATATTGAGCTGGTGAAACATGTGGCGCGGATCATGCTCAAACCAGCGCACATCGGCGGCGGTGCCGCGCCGCGGCATCACCGCCAGCTTCGATGCCCGCCCGGTCACCCACGCGGTCATCGGCCCGCCGCGCATCGCGCGGCCCATGTCGATATCAAGCGGCAAAACCGGAAACACCACATAGTTCTCGGTCACCAAGAAGGTGTGCATCAGGCTCATGTGCGGCACCGGAATGATCTCGGTCTTGGTCACCGCGCCGCTCGCGTCGATCACATCATAGCGCAGTTCGGCAGGGCCAGTGGGGCCATTGATGATCGCGCCGATGTTGATCATTTCGCCCGTGGCATGATCGACCGATGGATGCGCCGAAAACGTAGTGGTGATCGCGCCGCCATAATGCTCCTCGCCAATCGTCGAAAGATTGCGCGGATCGATCTCAACCGCCGGCGCGCCTTCCATCAGCGCGAGCAGCTTGCCGCCGTGCAGGATCACGTTGGTGTTCGCGGTGTTATACCGCTTGCCCGCAACCGCTGGATCTTGCGTCATCGGATTGCCAAACACGCCGAACAGCCGCTCGCCCGCCGCGCTTTCCAGCTCAAACTTATCGGTGCGCACCCAAGAATTGCGCATCGATGCGCGGCCGTTTTCGATGAAAAAGGCATAGATCATGCCGTCGCCATCAAACCAATGATACTCATCGCCCCGCGTCGGGAACAGCGGCTCTGGCCCATTGCGATAGAAAACCCCCGCCAGATCGCGCGGGATTTCGCCCTCGACAAACAAGTTGGGCGAGTTTGATTCAAACCGGTTTGGGGCGTGGTGCCCGTTCAGATACGGGTGATCACCATAGGGATTTTGCATCATGCTGTCCTCAATCGAACCAAGCGCCAAAAACGAACGAACGAAACCGGCGCGTCGAGGTTTGATAATACCATCGCGCGCCGGGATCGTCACCTGTTGGATAGCTTAGTATTTAAACGAAACCTCTATCCCAAGCTCGCGGTTTGGCGATACCGCGCCAAAGAAGAATACGCCGGCATCAAGCGTGTTGGTCAGGCGGTTTCCGCTGTGAAACAGATCTCTGGCAAAGCCGGCAATCCGCAGCGATCTGGCATTGGCATCTTCATGCACATAGGCCAGCGACAGATCGAAGATCGTGTGCGCGGCGATGGTATCGCGCTTTTCGCCGGTTAGATCGATGCGCGGCGATGTGGTGAACGCGCCGAGATACGAATAATTCATGCTGAGCATGAGCTTATTTCGATCATCAAACCGGTAGGCGTAGTCTGCGCCAACATTCGCGGTATATTTGGGCGCGCGGCGAAAATTCGAGAGCGCTCTAATATCGCTGAGCGTGCCCGGTACGGCCAGATTGGGGACCAAAAAGCTTTTATACTTCGCGTTCAAATATGCGCCCGAGGCACGGAACGTCAAATCTGGCACAGGCCGCGCGAGGAATTCCAGCTCAATCCCAGCAACGCGCGCTTTGGCCGCATTCTGAACAATCGTCTCGGTCCCGCCGCCAACCGCAGGGCGAATAATTTCTTCCTGCTTGTTGTTGTAATTGGCCCAGAACACTGTGGGGTTGAAATGGATCTTGTCATCAGCAAAGCTGGCTTTGATGCCCGCCTCAAAGCTGTCCACGGTTTCAGGATTATAGGGCCCGATCGCCGCTGCGGTGGTGCCGCGCCCGTTAAATCCGCCCGAACGGAACCCCCGCGACCAGCTGGCATAAACCAACGTGTCATCATTGGGCTTCCAATCGATAATCGCCCGCCAGGTCGGATCGCGGAATGTCTTCTTGCCCGCTGCGCTAAATGCTGGCGCGGACGACTGGTTGATCTGGAAGTCTTTGGTTTCGATCGTATACCGCCCGCCAACCGTTAGGCGAACATTGCTCCCCAGCTTGAAAATGGATTCGCCGAAAATGGCGAATGAATTGAGCGTTTGCCCCGCCGTGGCTGATTGGATGGGTGCATTCACAAAAAACGGCGCAGCCATCGGTGGGAAAATGGGCACTGCCAGATAAGCCAGCCCGGCGTTCGAGCCATTAAAAACAAACGGTTTGATATCGTACTTGGTGTGCAAGTAATACACGCCGGCAACGATATCCATCCAGTCAGTCAGATCACCATGAACGCGCACTTCCTGGCTAAACTGCTTATACCGCTGGTCGCGCGATGCCACAAACAGCGGCACGCCCGCGCCGGGAACGCCGGTATAAGAAACCGGCGGCGTACCGGTATTTTCTTCAAGCAATTGATCGTTTGAAGAACGGAAGCCGGTGATCGCGGTCAGATCAAATTTGCCGATCTTGCTGTTGATTTCCAGCGAGGCATTCCATCCTTCGAAAAAGCTTTTGAACGGGATGCTGGTGTTGGCCAGCTTAAACTCTTCGCCCGCCTGCCGCTTGGCCCCTTGCGTGTCGCAGCCCAGATCGCCGAGGCCGACCAGCATGGTATAGTCGCAAATCGTTCCGCCAGCACCAAACGGTATGCCAGCGGCCTTGGTCAGGTTAACCGCAGACGCAAATGAGCTGCGATCCTTGATGTAACCCACCGTGGCCAGCGCCGTCGTATTGCCAAAATCGGCCAGCACACTTGCGCCCACATTAAACATGTTGCGGCCCGGCTCGCGCTTGCCGGTATAGCGGTTGGTCGTTGGCGCGTCAGATGTGCGGCGCAATCCAAACAGCTTGATCGAAAGCATGTCGCCGATTTTCGGCAGGTTGATCACACCGTTGAGATCAAGACTGTTAAAACTGCCGTATCGCGCCAAAAACTTGGCCCCCAGCTCGCCGGTTGGCTTGGTATGGCGGATGCTGATGGTGCCGCCTATGGTATTGCGCCCATAAAGCGTGCCCTGCGGCCCGCGCAACACTTCGATCGATTCAATATCGTCAAAATCCACGTTCGCGCCGGTGTTGGTGCCCAGAAAGACCCCGTCGATCGCCACGCCGATTGC
>JBBRXQ010000247.1:0-4479 GCA_038238515.1 Sphingomonadales bacterium
GGTGAGCGGCAGGCGCACTTCGCCGCCCAATCCGGTGCGCTCACGCCGTCGCACGGCTGAGACCATTGCAAAGGCCGCATAAGCGCCAGTCAGCAAGTCCCACGCTGGCATAACATGGTTGACCGGCGCATCGTTATCGAGCAGCCCGGTGAGCGCAGGATAACCCACGGCGGCGTTCGCGGTGTAATCCAGCGCAATCGAACCGTCGGGCCAGCCCATCACTCGCACGGTGATGAGATCGGGGTGGCCAGCGGCAAGTTTCTCATGCGAGAGAAACCCGCCGACGGGCAGATTGGTGATCAGATTGCCCACGCTTTGCGTGAGCCGCGTGAGCAGTTCGCGCCCCTCCGGCCTGGTGAAATCGAGCGCGAGGCTGCGTTTGGCGCGGTTAAGGTTTTCCCACGAGAGCGAATCGCCATCTGCAGTAACGGGCCAGCGGCGGAAATCCTGACCGCCGCCGATTTGGTCTACTCGGATGACCTCGGCCCCGAATTGCGCGCAATAGAGGCCCGCAGTGGGCGAGGCGACGAAGGACGAAACTTCGATCACGGAAAGGCCGGAAAGTATATCGTACATTTAGCGCGTGCCCTGCTTGTGTCCGATCACGCCTGCGCGCCTGACGCAAAATCGCGCAACATTTGTTTGGCGATGACCAGTTGCATGATTTGGGTGGTGCCCTCGTAAATGCGGTAGATCCGGCTATCGCGAAAGAAGCGCTCGGCATCGTATTCGGCCAGATAGCCCGCGCCGCCGTGGATCTGCACGCAGCGATCGGCCACGCGGCCGCACATCTCGGAGGCGAACATCTTGAACGAGGCGGCTTCCATCAGGATTTTGTGGCCTGCATCCGCCTTGGCAATGGCATCGCGCATCATGCATTCGGCGGCGTAGATTTCGGCCTGACTGTCTGCTAGCATCGCTTGGATTAGCTGAAACTGCGCAATTGGTTCGCCAAATGCCTTGCGTTCGGTGGCATAGCGGATGGCTGAGTCGAGGATGCGCCGGGCATAGGCGGTGCTCGCTGCGCCGACCGAAAGGCGGCCATTGTCGAGGCTTTGCATGGCAATGGCAAAGCCTTTGCCTTCTTCGCCGCCGAGCAGCGCATCGCCGGGGACAAACACATCTTCCATGATGATGTCGCCAATGTGGCTGCCCGATTGGCCCATCTTCTTGTCAGATTTGCCGCGTGTGATCCCCGGCGTATCGAGCGCCACGAGGAATGCGGAGACATGAGCGTTTTTGGCCAAGTTTTCCTTTGAAGTGCGCGCCATGATGAGCGCCATTTTGGCAAACGGCGCGTTGGTGATGTAGCGCTTGGTGCCATTGAGCACATAGCCGTTGCCCGAGCGGGTTGCGGTCGTGGCCATCGCGGCGGAGTCTGAACCCGAGCCCGGCTCAGTCAGGCCAAACGAGGCGATTTCACCAGCGGCAAGGCGCGGCAACCATTCAGCTTTTTGTTCTGCGGTCCCGGCACTCTTGATCGCCGAGCAGACCATGCCCAGATTGATCGAGATGGTCGAACGGAACGCGGGCATCGCATAGCTCATGGTGTGCATCGAGGTGATGTACTGGCTGATGTTCATGCCAGCGCCGCCGTATTCCTCAGGCATGGTCAACCCAAACAGGCCCATGCCGCGCATCTCTTCGAGCAATTCCTCGGGGATCGCATCGGCGGCGACCACTTCCTCTTCAGCGGGGATCAAACGTTCGCGCACATAGCGCTTCAGCTGGCCATGAAACTGATCGAACGTATCGGCATCCATGCCGGGGTTTGGCGTGCTCATCGTAAAGTCCTCAAATGGGATCGTATGGAAATACATGCGAGGTCACTTCATCCTCGCGCGCGAACGAGGCGCTGAATGCCGGGATCAGCTCATCCGCGATGGATTGCGCGGTCCAGCCCTCGGCCTTGACCATCGAGCGGATCGGGCGCGGCTTTGAAAACAGCACAATCTCGTTCTTGCGAACCGCGAAAATCTGGTTGTTCACTGCTTTGGAAAGATCGGATGCAAGATAGGCGACCAACGGCGCAATCTTGTCAGCACTCATCGATTTGAGGCGCTCGACGCGCTGGATTTGCGCAGGCGTTTCGGCGGGGATCGAGGCGGTCATCCTGCTCCATGCAAACGGCGCGATACAATTAGAGCGCACATTCACCCGCGCCATATCGAGCGCGATTGAATGCGAAAGCGCGACCAAACCCAGCTTTGCCGCCGAATAATTGGCCTGCCCGATATTGCCAATGAGGCCGCTGGTCGATGTGAAATGGATGAAGCTGCCCGATTGCTGCTCGCGGAAATAGGGCGTGGCCGCCTTTGACACATTGAACGCGCCTGTGAGGTTTACCTCGATCACGCTGTTCCAGTCGGCATGACTCATCTTGTGCCACATCGCGTCGCGCAAGATGCCGCCATTGTTGACCACCGCATCAATCCGGCCAAAGTGCTTGATCGCATCCTCGATGATCGAGACAGCGCCAGCAGGGTCTGCCACACTGGCGAGATTGGCGAGCGCTTGTCCGCCGCTGGCCCGGATCTCGGCCGCGGTAGTTTCCGCAGGGCCTGCATCGCCGCCGTCGCCGCTTTGCGCCACGCCCGGGTCGTTAACGATCACGGCAGCGCCTTCGCGCGCGCACAGCAGCGCGGCTTCGCGGCCAATACCGCGGCCGGCACCAGTGATGGCGACGACTCTGCCCTGAAGTATGCCCGGCATCTGCGATTCTCCCAGTCCTAGATTGCACTCGCTTATCGGCGCTTGCCAGCAATTCAATCTCCTGATGTGTTCATCAGCGTTTTGAATAGGCTGTTTGGTCGGGTGAAGCTCGTCCAGCAAGGATGACTTTGGGCTTCTGATCCGTGGCGAAGATAAAAAGGCGAAGTATAATGAGTGGCTTTACGCTCTCGCACTAGGTGATGTTGCATAGGCGCGGCATCAGAAAATTGTAGGTCGATCAAACACATACATTGGCGCATGTTAAAACGCGTTCCGACAGATAAGATCGAACTTGGAATGTTCATCCACAAGCTGGAGGGAAGCTGGTTTCAGCATCCCTTCTGGAAATCACGTTTTCTTCTGACAGACGCTGGCATGCTGGAAACGCTGACCAGCAGCGATGTGCCCAGCGTGATGATCGACACCTCACGCGGTCTCGATCTAAGCGAAAAATCTAGCGCGCCAGCACCGCGCCCTATCGCGCGGGCTTTTGGCGCGGGCGGGCGCCAAAATCTGGCGAGTGCCACGCCGCCTGCGGCTATCAGGGCACCAATTTCTATGTCTGCTCCTCAATCTACAACCGTTGTCGAATTCGGCAAAGCACGCCAGATTACGCAAAGAGCGGGAAAAGCAGTAAGTCGCTTGTTTTTGAAAGCGCGGCTGGGAAAGGCCTTCGAAGCGCAAGAGATCGAGCCTGTTATCGACGAAATCTATGCTTCGGTGCAGCGCAATCTCTATGCGTTTAATGGTTTGCTGCGGTGCCAGCAGGACCGAGATTTTGTTTATCGGCATGCGCTTGCAGTCAGCGCTTTGATGATATCGCTTGCACGCCAGATGAAACTTTCGTCGCTCGATATTCGCGAGGCCGGAATGGCGGGGATGCTGATGGATATCGGCATTGGACAACTACCTGATAAAAGCATCGGTAATATTGCCAACCTTCAACAACTTTCGCGCAGTCAGCTCGATCAGCATGTTGTGCTTAGTTACGCCCTGCTCAAGGCTTCGGGCGGGATTCCAAAGCGTGTGCTTGAGGTAAGTTTGCAGCATCACGAACGGCTTGATGGATCCGGGTATCCAAATGGTATTTCTGGAAATGAGATCACGCTTTTCTCACGAATGGCCGCAATCTGCGATGAATATGATTATCTGGTCTCTTCAGACGGCGAACGGGTGGGTCTCGATCCAGCCGCCGCAATCCGCGCGCTTGGCGAAACCGGCGGTGAGCTTGATCCCCAAGTCATGAGCCATTTCGTCGAGATGCTGGGGGTATATCCGATTGGCGCATTCGTCACATTGCGGTCAGGTCGCATTGCCATGGTAGTCGATGAAGATCCACATGATCAGGCACTGCCGACGGTACGCACCTTTTATTCAAATGACACTGGTAAGCGCATTAAAGGCGAAACGCTTGTTTTGGCGCACTGCTATGGTGCGGACGAGATCGCCGGTTTGGCCGAACTTTCAGGGCTTGAACTGCCCGATCTCAATGATCTGCGGAAATCAATTTTGGCGGCTTATGCGCGCAATTCTGGTTGTTGATCAATTAGGCTGGTCGCGAGTGCTTCTGCAACTCTGATCCCGTCCACGCCCGCAGAAAGGATTCCACCAGCATACCCTGCACCTTCGCCGGCAGGATAAAGCCCGTTTGTGTTCAAGCTTTGCAAGTCTGGCCCGCGGTTGAACCGCACGGGCGATGAAGTGCGAGTTTCCACTCCGGTCAGAATAACATCGGGATGGTCATAACCGGGCATTTGCTTGCCAAAC
>JBBRXQ010000248.1:0-4467 GCA_038238515.1 Sphingomonadales bacterium
GCGGGCGCATTCATGCCCAGCACTTGCCGGTCGCGCGCCGCCAGCGCCTCTGCAATCTGGCTTTCATGCCAGCGCCCCAGCCCAACCAGCGCAAGGCATCCCACCATCGAGCGCACCTGATGACGCAAAAAACTGCGCGCCGCCGCCTCGATCACGATCCGGTCGCCGGTCCGCCGCACATCGAGCCGGTCGAGCGATTTGACCGGGCTGGCCGATTGGCAATGCGCCGATCGAAACGTGGTAAAATCATGCGTGCCGACCAGCATTTGCGCGGCGCGGTGCATCGCGGCCTCATCCAGCGGCTGAGGCACTTGCCACGCCCGGTTCGCTTCCACCGTTAGCGGCGGGCGGCGATTGACGATGCGGTATTCATAAGCCCGGCCAAGGCACGAAAACCGCGCGTGCCAATCATCGGGCACCGCCGCGCACGCGGTTACCGCGATCGGCTGCGGCCGCAGCCGCGCGTTTAGCCCCTGCATCAGGCGAAACGGCGTGATATTCTTCGCCACATCGATATGCGCCCGCATCGCCAGCGCATGCACCCCGGTATCGGTGCGCCCCGCCGCATGGAGCGCGGCGGCCTCGCCCGTGATCTCGTAAGCTGCTTCCTCGATTGCCCGCTGGACAGTGCGCCCCTCGGGCTGGCGCTGAAAACCGACAAACGGCGTGCCGTCCCATTCCAGCGTGAGCGCAAAGCGGGTCATTCGCTCAGGCGTGTCCCCGCCGCAATCGGCCGTCCGCGCAGCAGCGCGGCCGCATCCATCGCCGGTTTGCCCGCGCGCTGGATCAGCAGCGGGCGCAGCGCGCCTTCGCCGCAAGCAATCGTCAAAGCTTCATCCAGCACGCAGCCCGGCGCGCCGCTCGCATCCGCAGTTTCGGCCTGCAACACGCGGAAACGCTCGCCATCAAGCTCAAAAAATGCGCCGGGCGCGGGCGCAAACGCGCGCACTTGCCGCGCCGCCGCATCGGCGCTCTGCGTGAAATCGAGGCGGCTCTCGGCCTTATCAATTTTGCGGGCATAGCTCACATCGTCGTCTGGCTGAGTCACCAGTGGAAACGCATCACAATCAGCCAGCACCTCGGTCATCAGCTTTGCGCCCATCGCGGCAAGATCGGCGGTAAGCTCGCCCGCGTTCATCCATCCGATGGGCATCGCACCCATCGCGCGCATCGGCCCGGTATCCAGCCCAAGCTCCATTTGCATGATCGTCACCCCGGTCATCGCATCGCCCGCCAGTATCGCGCGCTGCACCGGTGCCGCGCCGCGCCACTGCGGCAGCAGCGAGGCGTGCACATTCATGCAGCCCAGCCGGGGCGCATCAAGCACGGCCTGCGGCAGGATCAGGCCATAGGCGGCCACCACCGCAACATCGGCGGCGTGAGCGGCGAATGTCGCCTGCTCTTCAGCGCCTTTTAGGCTTGCCGGTGTGAGCACCGCGATCTCGCGCTGTTCCGCCGCCAATTGCACCGGCGATGCCTGAACAAGTTTGCCCCGCCCGGCCGGACGCGGCGGCTGGCTATAGACAGCAACGATCTGGTGCCCCGCCGCGATCAGCGCTTCCAGAATCGGCACCGCAAAATCGGGCGTACCCATGAACACGATCCGCATTTCTGAAAAAGCCCCCGTTAAACAACGTGACGCCAAATGGCTTCACGTTTGCTCCACGCCGCCCTATCTGTGCAGCGATGGCATCGCAAGAGATCGAAGCGCTGGCGAGCGCATTGGCCCGGCTTCCCGGGCTTGGCCCCCGCTCGGCGCGGCGCGCGGTGCTGTGGCTGATCAAGCGGCGCGAGACCGCGCTGAGCCAGCTGATCGATGCGCTGGCGGCGGTGGGCGAGCGGCTGATCGAATGCAGCATGTGCGGCAATGTTGATACCACCAACCCTTGCGGCATCTGCGCCGATCCGCGCCGCGATGCGCGGGCGATCTGCGTGGTGGAGGAAGTGGCGGACTTGTGGGCGCTAGACCGCGCGCGGCTGTTCACCGGGCAATATCATGTGTTGGGCGGAAGAATGTCAGCGCTCGAAGGCATTCGGCCCGAAGACCTCAGCATCGCCAGCCTGCTCGCGCGGGTTTCAGCGGGCGGGATCGACGAAGTGGTGCTGGCGATGAACGCCACGCTCGAAGGCCAGACTACCGCGCACTACATCGCCGAACGGCTCGAAGGGCTGCCGGTGCGCGTGACTCAGCTGGCGCACGGCCTGCCTGTGGGCGGCGAGCTGGATTATCTGGACGAAGGCACGCTGGCGCAGGCGCTACGCGCGCGGCGGCCGGTGGGGTAGCGGCGCAAACCACGCCATCTTGCGAAGCGCCGCAATCCCACCTATTTGGCCCATCATGGCATTACGCGAAATCATCGAAGTCCCCGATCTGCGGCTTAAGCAGATCTCGGCCCCCGTCACCGTCTTCGACGATGCGCTAAAAACGCTCGTCGAAGATATGCTGGAAACTATGTACGCCGCCCCCGGCATTGGCTTGGCAGCAGTGCAAGTTGGCGTGCCGGAGCGGGTGCTAGTGATTGATCTCCAGCCTGAAGACCCGGACGCGGAGCCCGAGGTGTGCACCGCGCATGGCGATCATCACCACACGCACCGCCCGGTGAAGAGAGAACCGCGCGTGTTTATTAACCCCGAAATCCTTGATCCCTCGCCCGATCTGTCGATCTATTCCGAAGGCTGCCTCTCGGTTCCCGAAATCTATGCCGATGTTGAGCGCCCCGCGAAGATCCGCGCACGCTGGCATGATCTGGATGGCAAGGTCCACGAAGAAGACATGGACGGTCTGATGGCGACCTGCCTCCAGCACGAAATGGACCACCTCGAAGGTATCCTGTTTATCGACCACCTTTCGCGGTTGAAGCGCGGAATGGTGCTCAAGAGGCTGGAAAAGCTGCGCCGGATGGCTTGATCTGCAGGCCACAGCACGATAAGTTCATGCTTCGTTCTGAATTGGAGCAAGCGTGGAAACCTCGTCTGTCCTGATCTTCGTGATCGCCGCATTGCTGGCGGGGCTGGCAGTGGGCTGGTTTCTGGGCAGCAGGCCGATTGCCGAATGGAAAACCCGGTTTGAAGGGCGCGATGGCGAAGCGCGCGAGCTTGACGAAAAGTTTCGCCGCGCGATCACCGAATTGGCTTCTGCTTCGGTCAAAGCGGCCCAGCTTGACGAACAGACCGCGCAGCTTGTGGCCATTCGGCATGAGCGGGACACGCTCTCACCAGCGCTCGCCACGGCGCACGCGCGCATCGCCGATCTTGAGGAATTGCGCGGCGAGCTGGCGCAATCGCAGGCTGAGCGCGACGCCATACGCGGCGAGCGTGATTCGCTGCGCCCAGCTCTGGCCACCGCCGATGCGCGCGCCGCCGAGGGCGAACTTGCCCGCGCCGAACTCGGCCTGATCCGAACGGACCGCGATGATCTGCGCGCCGAGCTGGAGCGATTGAAAGCCGATGCCGAAAACTTTGCCGAGCAGAAGCGTTTGCTGATGGAGGCGCAGGAGATGCTGCGCAAAGAATTTGAAAACGCCGGCAGCAAAGTGCTGGAAAAAGCGCAGGATGCGTTTCTCGCGCGCGCCAGTGCCCGCTTTGAAGAAAGCGAGAAATCAAGCGCCGAGCGGCTTTCGGCGCTGCTCGCGCCCGTTGATCAGCGGCTTAAAAGTTATGAGGAGCAGGTCGGCAAGCTGGAGAAGGACCGCGTTGAGGGCTTTGGCCAGCTGACCGGGCTGATCCAATCGATGCGCGATGGGCAAGAGGCGGTGCGCGCCGCCGCTGCGCAGCTGGGCAACAGCTTGCGCAATGGCCCCAAGACGCGCGGCCGCTGGGGCGAATTGCAGCTGCGCAATGTGCTTGAGCAATGCGGGCTGGCCGAACATACCGATTTCGTCACCGAGCAATCGGTCGAAACCGCCGAGGGCCGCCTTCGCCCCGATGCAATCGTGCGCGTGCCGGGCAACAAGCTGCTGGTTATCGATGCCAAGGTTTCGCTGAATGCCTATCAGGATGCGTTCGAGGCAGAGGATGACGATACCCGCAAGATCGCGCTTACCGCGCATGTGCAATCGATGCGCAATCATATTCAAACGCTGGGTGCCAAAAGCTATCAGAGCCAATTTGCCGAAGCGCCCGATTATGTGCTGATGTTCGTGCCCGGCGAACATTTTATCGCCGCAGCGCTGGAATATGATCCGGGGCTGTGGGACTATGCATTCGAGCGGCGCGTGTTGCTCGCCTCGCCCACCAACCTTGTCGCCATAGCGCGCACTATCGCGCAAGTGTGGCGGCAGGATGATCTGGCGCGCGAGGCGCGCGAAATCGGGCGCATGGGCGGCGAGCTTTATGAGCGCCTTGCGGTGAGCGCCGAGCACCTGAAGCGGATGGGTTCGGGGCTCGACAGCGCGGTTTCGCATTACAACAAGTTCGTCGGCAGCTTTGAGCGCAATGTGCTGAGCGCGGGCCGCAGGTTGCGCGACA
>JBBRXQ010000249.1:0-4449 GCA_038238515.1 Sphingomonadales bacterium
CCCAGTACGGGATCACCAAGGTGGTTTGCAACCAATTTAGACGCCGACATAGGATACCATCTCCTCGCCAAATGTCAGCGATCTGATCAAGGCAGGCAATTCGGAAAAATCGCGAAACCGGCAATGAATTGGCAATTCGTCCCATGCATCTGCCCCATACCCCCCTTCAAACAAGATAAAGGGAACGCCAGCTTTTTGCGCCGCGCTGGCATCAATATCGCTGTCGCCAATCAATACGGCGGCAGCAGCGCTGGCCCCCAACATTGCGATGGCATGATCGATCGGCGCGCGGTGCGGTTTGGGAGCGCTGGTTGTGTCTCCGCCGACAATCGCCTGAAAATAGTGGTCTAGCGCCAGCCCCGCCAGAAGAGTGCGCGCCAGCCCCTCTGGCTTGTTAGTGACGATAGCCATGGGGTGAGATTGAGCAGCGAGCAGCGCCAGCACCGCTTCAACACCGGGATAGACCGCTGCGGGATCGGTCGGCAAAGCGCCTAGTGCGGTGCGAAAGTCATCGAGATCGCGTTGCTGATCCTGTGCAAGATCGCCCAGTGCTGAGCTCACCAAAGCGGCAGCGCCAAGCCGCACCAATGGCCGCACAACCGACGCATCAACCACATTCCCGCCCCGTGCAATGCTGATCACCGTCAACGCCCGTGCTATATCGGCCGCACTATCGACCAGCGTGCCATCAAGATCAAAGAGCAGCGCGGGGAGCATGCCTGCCATCAGTTAATGAGCGGGATCAGCATATTCTCCTGAAGCTCCTCGCGCGAAAGGAACGGCGCCAGGTCTTCCATCGGCGCGGTGACCATCGATCCGTCCTCAAGCCGCCGCGACGATACCTTTGGCGAGAAATTCTGTTCCTTGTCGATGAACACCTCGCACAGCGCTGCACCAGGCGATGCCAGCGTTTGGCGGATGGCTTCGGCCATATCGTCGTGGCTGGTGGTGGATAGATAGCTGAGCCCGAAAGCGACCGCGATCTTGCCGAAATCAGGGAAGGTGACGCCCGAATCCGGGCCGCAGCCGACCGAAAAGCCGTTCAAGTATGCTTGTTGCGCTTGGCGGATCGAATGGTAGCCAAAGTTATTGTACAAAAAAATCTTTGCCGGGATGCCTTGGCCAACGATCGTCTGCAATTCCTGCAAGTTTTGCATGATCGATCCATCACCCACCATGCAGATGATCCGTTCCGATCCCTCGGGCATGCCATGCCATGCCCCAATGGTGCCGGGCAAATCATACCCCATCGAAGCCGCACCGGAATTTGAATAAATCCGCTGGCCCGGTTTAAGTTTCGCCGCCTGCACGGTCACCACCGCCGCCGTTGCATCGGCCATAACGATAACCTCGTTTTCGGCGAGCTGGTCAAACAGCACTTCGGTAAAGCAATAGGGATTGATGACGCCTTTGGTATCCCAATACTCAGGGAGCACCGTGCCATAACGATGACGGCGCACCATCGCCCAATCCAGATATGCCTTGTGCGGCTCTGGCCGTTCATAGGTTTCGAGCTCTTCGAGCAAAACCGGCAGGAACGTTGAAAGATCGGCGTGAATGGGCATGTCGATCGATAAGGTCGGCTTACCAATTTCGGCGGCATCGATATCGACCATGATCTTTTTCGCGGCACGGGCAAATGCGGCGAAGTTATAGCTGATCTGGCGGATATTCAGGCGGCAGCCGAGTACCAACAGGAGATCGGCATTTTGCACGGCGAAATTACCAGCCCGGTCACCCACGGTGCCGGGGCGCCCGACATAATTGGGATTGGCATCATCGACGACGTCTTGCGCATTCCAGCCGGGGCAGACCGGAATCCCTAGCTTTTCGGCCACTTTCAAAAACACTTCGTGCGCGCCGCTGATCCGCACCCCGGTGCCGGGCAGAAGTACGGGCCGTTCGGCGCTTTTCAGGGCGGCGATCACGGCGCGGGCCGCATCGCGCAATGGCTCGCCCGTGAGCCAACCATATTCGGCAGGAATCGCAAAATCACGGCCATAGCCTTCGACCCGCGGATCAAACCCGCGTAGCGTGGCCGGGTCGATCGGCATCGCCTGAATATCGATCGGAATGTCGAGCCACACTGGCCCGGGACGTCCGGTTGTCGCCAGCCAGAGCGCTTTCTCGACAAGATAGCGGATCTCCTGAGGATCAGACACCAGCGCCGCAAATTTGGTGATCGGCGTAACGATCGCGACTGTATCGGCCTCTTGATCGCCCAATTGGCGAAGCCGGACCGGGGCGTTGCCCGCAAGTGTCTCGCGCTTCACCTGGCCCGACAACACAATCATCGCAATCGAATCGGTAAAGGCACCGTGCACGCCATTCAGGGCATTGATGCCGCCCGGCCCGGTGGTGACATTCAGCGCCGCAATCCGCCCCGACAAGCGGGTGTAGCTTTCCGCCGCCATGGCCAGAGCCTGCTCATGATGACAGCAAACATATTTCAAACCATCGGCGCGGCCAAATGCATCGTTCAGATGCATCGCGCCGCCGCCTGTCAGCATGAAAACATGGCGAACACCATGAGCGACCAGCAATTGTGCGACATAATCAGAGAGTCGGACGCGGTTCATGGTAGTTCCTGATGCGAATGTCCCGGCCGCTCAGATAGAACAAGCGACCGGGACTAACGATGACGAAGTTGGCCGATGACGAAATTGGCGGCAGGCGGAGGAAACCAAATCAGGCTGCGCTGGCTCGCGCAGTTTGTGCAGGTTCGCTTGCCAAGCCGCGATCGCAGATCAATTCAACCAAAGCTTCGTTCTGCGTATAATGTGCGTCAAGCGACGTGATCACAATCGGGGCATGTCCAGCTACTGGCTGGGTCAGCACTTCACCGCTTTCGAACTCGCGGGTCGAAATCTGAGCCCTCTGCAACGGCACCGCGTGATAAACATCGGCATCGGTTAGCGTGTGGCCGGCGGGCAGATCATGCTTGGCATAAACGCCGCGCACAAGCGCATCGAGATAGCGGCGCTCACCCTCTGGCACGTTACGACGCGCGGCTGATTGGCCGCCGCACATTTCCTGTGCTTTCTTGAACGCCTTGAACCATGTGTCGGCCTGTTCTGGCTGCGTGCAATACGAGCTTACTGGCACGCCTTCATAATCGATGTCGATATGCCGTTCGAAGGTGCGCGCACCTTTGCCATAGGCGATCATGATCGAATCGTGCCAATCGCGATGCTCGTGCGTGGACAGGCCAATGGTGATGCCCGGGTAACGCGCCCGCAGATAATCGATCTGGTTCAGTTCCAACTGGCTATCTTCAGACGGATAGAGCGAAACGCAGTGATTGAGCGCAAAGGGAATGTTGCGCGACGTGAAATAATCCACCAGCGCATCAATGTGATCGGCATCAGCACCACCCGAAGAAGCGATCACCGGCTTACCGGTCGATGCCATTTTCCGCAGCAACGTTTTATCACGAATGTCAGAGCTGGCAATTTTAAGGATATCAACGTCGAACTCGACACATTTGTCGACTGAAACTTCGTCAAACGGCGTAACCATCGTGACCATACCGGCGCTGCGCACGGCTTCGACCATTTTCTGCAGGCTGGCCCACGGAAGATGGGTGTCGATAGTCTTTTTGATATAGCGCACATCGGCGCGGCCACGAAAATCAGTGTGAACAAAATTGTCGACGTCGCGGAATTGCAATTTGATTGCCGCACGCACTTCATTGAAGCGCACGACCCGCGCAAAATCGCTGATGATTTTCAATCCACGATCGATCTTTCCCCAATGGTTGTTAGCCAGTTCGAGCACGAACAGGTTGTCAAAAATCTTATGCGACATCAAAACTTTCCTTCTTTCCATTCGTGCCCAATCTTACACCACCGACCCGGCTGGACATGCCATAGTCATCGTACCGCTTATTCGGCACCGTTCCCAATTTCTGCGCGCCCCACGTTCGACCAATATTGTTCCTTGCGCTCCCTGCGCGCGAGGGACCATTAATTCGCCCCTACATAAATTTAGACCAATGTTAAAACAATTCTCCGCATCCGCTAAAGGCTCGCCTCATCAATCCAAGCGACTGTATCGACGACCTGCGTAAAAAACGGGACCAGTTGAACACCCAGCTCCATCGCCAGTGTCTTTGTCGCAACACTATTGCCAAGATATGCCGTTGGCCGGGTCCAATCTAACGCTGGGCGCGTGATCTTGGTTTCTTCGCCAAGGCACCGCACCACTGCCGCCGCAATATCACTCATTTCAACGGTTTCGGCGCCGCACAGATCAATCGGCTTGGCGCTCCCAATTGCTCTGGTGCCGGCTTCGACGATCAGCGCGCATAAGTTATCCACGTGCAGAAACGACCGGAAGACGGGCACGGACGCCTGAATCCGAATTATTTTGTCATGCCGCGCCTGACCGATGAAGACCGCAATCGCGTAAGAATCTATCTTATTGATGTAAGGCCCCGCCAGATTGAAG
>JBBRXQ010000250.1:0-4444 GCA_038238515.1 Sphingomonadales bacterium
AGCTTCACGGTTGGCGGCACGCTGACTGTTTCGGGGACCGCTCCAACCGGTTCGTACACTGGCAGCTACACCGCCACAGTAACCTACAACTGATCGGATCATGCCCCCGATTTCCGCCAAATCCGGCAGAAGCCGGGGGCATACCCAAATGAGGGGTAATCCCTTGAGCCAGCTTTACTTCCGCGTTGTCGCCACAATCGTGCTGTTGCTTGCACCCGCATTGGCGCAGGCGGCACCCGGAAACACCCGGACAGTTTCGGGCGCGGCCAATGCAACAATCATTCGGCCAATTTCGATCGTTGCCACAGCCAGCCTTCGGTTTGGCGTGATCGCGCGTCCATCGACCGCGGGCACTATAACCGTCAGCACCGCTAGTGTGGTGTCGACCACTGGCGGGGTAACTGGATCAAACGCGATCAACCAAGGCGCGCTGGCCGCGCGTGCTGGCACATTCACGGTAACAGGCCAACCTGGCGCTTCGTTTGGCGTGACTTTGCCTCCATCCACCACGGTCACCGCGCCGGGCGGCACGATGACCATCAACCTATTTACCGTTGGCTCGCTGACCGGATCAGCAGCCGGTACGCTCAACATTGCCGTGGGTGGCACTTTGGCAGTGAACGCCAATCAAACGGTCGGCAATTACAGTGGCACTTACCAAATCACCGTAGCCTACCAGTGAAACTCTTTTATCCCAGCGCTTCAAACTTACCCCAGTGCTTCAAACATTGATTTATATTAATTTTAATGACTGCCACGTTTACCACATCGCTTAAACGTGAAGTACGTATTCTTTCGTAAGTAGGGACGTCCGCAAGACCACGCGGAAGTTTGCTTCTCCGAGATCGGGAAATCGACGGAGCGGCCCTATTTCGGGAAGAATCGTATGAAAAAGCTTATCCTCGCTTCAGCCATTGCCATCGCTTTTGCCTCGCCTGCGTTTGCCGCACCTGGCAACACCTCGACCGCCACTGGCACAGCCACGGCGACGATCGTTTCGCCCATCACGCTGACGCACACGTCCGGCGCGGCGCTCGGCTTTGGCCGCTTCACGACGGGCAATGGCGGCACCGTCATTGTTTCATCAGCAGGGGTTGGTTCGGTCACTAGCGAGGTAACCTTTGTACCTAGCTCCACAACCACAGCTGACGCCTTCACTGTCACAGGCGACGCCCTCCGTTCGTTCTCGATCGCCACAACCGGCGGAAACGTGTCCGCCGCTGGCACCCTTATCCCCTTTACCACAACGGCTTCAGCCGCGAGCGCCACGCTGACTGCGGGCGGCACATCAAGCTTCACCGTGGGCGGCACGCTGACATTGGCCGGCACTGAAGCGGCAGGCGCATATTCCGGCAGCTACACAGCAACTGTCACGTACAACTGAGCGCGAAGCGCGCGCCGGTCGCAACCATGTGCTTGCGATCGGCGCGCCTTCAACGCGGAGCCAACATGACCAATCTCCCATTTCGGGCGCTTATCGCGGCCCTGCTGGCCATGTTCGTGCTGGCGCCCGGCATGGCCAGCGCAGCGCCTGGCAACCGGTCCAGCAAGGCCGGCGCAGCGCAAGCCATGGTTGTACAGCCGATCCGGATCGTAGCGGTCAATCCGCTGCGCTTTGGCCAAATCGCGCGTCCAAACACGGCTGGTACGATCATTATGAGCCCCCTCGGCGTGATTACGGCGACCGGCGGACTGCTGCCAAGCACCGCGATTGTCCAAACCATTGCTCGCGGCCCCGGCAGTTTCAACATCACCGGCGATCCCAGCCGCCTGTTCCGGTTGACCTTGCCTGCAGGCAATATCACCCTGCGATCGGGCACGCGAACAATCCGCATGAGCGCGATGCGCAGCAACTGGGTTTCGGGCGCCAGCCGGTTGAGCACAGCAGGCACATTTGCACTGTCGGTGGGAGCCACGCTCAACATCGGCGCAAACCAGGCAAATGGCACATATACAGGCACTTATGCCGCAACTGTGGTTTATCAGTGACCTTAGATTGCAAGCGAATCAGGGAAAATACATAAGTCATTCCACGGATAGGCGCGGAATGGGATTTCCCTTTGAAAAACAATCGAAAATCGGCGTTTAATCACATTGGATTGATCGCGCTCGCGCTAACCGCGCTTTCCTTCGTTGGGGCGGCGCCTGCGCAGGCGCAGCGGCAAGTCGCAGAAACTCTGGCCATCAAAGCGCCTGCAGATTCGTCTGCAGAACCTGCTGCCGAAGCTCCCGCTCCGGCCGCACTGCCGTCTGGTTCGATTGGCGGCATGGGCGATATCAATCTATTTCCAAAACGTGTGGTGATCGATGATCGCCAGCGGCTTGCCAATTTGGGGCTTTATAACCGCGCCATTTCAACCGGCGAATATGAGATCACCGTGTCTGACATGGCGATGCAGACCGATGGCCGTTTGGTTGAGCTGGCATCGCTTACCGATCCCGCCGAGCGCGCGGCTGTGCATACCGCGAGCAGCTTTCTGCGCTGGTCGCCGCGCCGGGTTTCGCTCCCGGGCAGCGAGGCGCAGATGGTTAGGATTATGGCGCGGGTTCCGCCCGAATTGCCGTCCGGTGAGTATCGCTCTCATTTTACCGTGGTTTCGGTTCCCCCTGAGACAGGCGGCACTAGCATCGACGAGGCCACAGGCGCGCAGACCGAGGATGGGATCGGCGTGCGCATTGTGCCGCGCTTTGGCATTTCGATCCCGGTCATCGTGCGCGTCGGGCAAACCACGCTCAATGCGGGCATCAAGGATATCGCGCTGGTCACGCAGCCCGGTGGCGGCCGCGCGCTGAGTTTCAAAATCACCCGCGAGGGCACCAGATCGGCATTTGGCGACATCACCATCACTGTGCCGGGCGGCAAAAAGCCGCTTGGCAATGTGAAGGGCATCGGCGTCTACACCGAAATCGCTGAACGCAGCGTGCTTGTCCCACTCGATCCAGCCGCCGATGCTGCGGCCGATCCAGCGGCCGTTCCAACCGCCAACTCCCGAGCATTTGCGCGTGGCACGCGGATGACGATTACCTATGTCGATGATGATGCCGCTCCCGGCAAAACCCTCGCCAAACAGGAATTCATCGTGCCGTGAGCCGCCGCAAGGGGGACAAACCGCGCGCGGATTTTGAGCCTAGTGCGAGACCGGGTTCAAAATTGTCTCGCGCTGTGTTCGGGGCTACGCTGGTTTTGGCGGGCGATGCTATGCGCAGAGGCGCAGAGCCCGAAGCGGGCACGCCCACTCCGCCCCCCCCGCCCGAAGCTCATAAGATTAAAGCCAAGGCGGTGGCACCCCAGCCGCGTTTTGCCGCGAACGCCCCGCCAGCTGCCAAAGGCCGCCCATCCCACCGCGCCGAACAACCGCCGCAGCCTGACGCTAAAACCCTCGCTCGGCGCGAGTTTGCGGAAGTTCTGATGGCCGCCGCCCCGCCCTTGCAGCCATCAAAGCCTGATGTCCCTGCCCATGCAGCGAACACTCCGTTTATTGCTCCGCTAACCGAAACCATCGCGCCAAGCCCCGCCCTTGTCTTAGACGATCCGCGCCTGCTCGCGCCACCAGCCCCGGCCCTAACCCCGGCCTTGGCCCCGTCGCCAGCAACACCAGCCGAAGCGGCCCAAACCATCGCGCCCGAGCCGAAGCTATCCACGCTTGCCGCCGAAGCGCACGCGCCAATCCAGTCCGAACCGGCCAAGACCGAACTGGGCCAGTTTGGATCGGCCCAGCTTGGACTGGTCCAGCTTGGACTGGCCGAGACTGAGCAGGCCCAGACTGAGCCGACCCAGCCCGAGGCGGCCCAACCCGAGGCGCACCCGCCGCCGCCAGCTCAAATCGAATTGGCCCAAATCGAACTGGCCCAAATCGAACTGGCCCACATCGAATTGACTAAGCCCAAGCTCGCCAAATCCGAACCGAGCTCGGTCCCAGAGATCCAGCAACCCACCGCGCCATCGCTTGTACCCGAACCCGCAACGCCGCCAGCGGTGCGCCTGCCACAACCCGCATTCGGCCATGCCGCCCCGCCGCCAAAGCCGTCCGCCGCATTTGCTTTCGCTCCGCAACCAGCAGCCACTGCCCCGGCCAAGCGAGTGCGCAACGCCGCAAAGCCCGCTGCCCGCCCGCAGGCCCCCGCTCAGCTCGCGGTGACCACCGCGCGCCCAGTTTGGTCGTCATCAGTTTCGTCACTATCTGGCTCGGCGCTGCCAAATCCGCCCATTGCGCTTGCCGCCGCCGCGCCTTCCAAGCCCCGGCGCGCTTCGCGTAGCATTCCAAGGCCCCTCCTGCCGCCACTGCCAAAGCCCGCTTTCGGGATGCCACCACCAAAGTCGGCGCTCACCGCATCCGCGTTTCCAGCGCCCGCGCCTGCGTTCAAAACTGCGCCTCGCCCGCCTGCGCCCGCCGCCGCCTTTGCCCCAGCGCCGATCAGCAGCGGCGGCGGCGTTGCCAATGGC
>JBBRXQ010000251.1:0-4436 GCA_038238515.1 Sphingomonadales bacterium
CGCATCGCGCGGGCAAAGCCTTTGAAAATGCCCTCGATAATGTGGTGATTGTTTTGCCCATAAAGGCATTCGATGTGCAGCGTGATCCCCGCCGCCTGCGCAACCGAGGCGAACCAGTGCTCAAACAGTTCGGTATCCATCTCGCCAAGGCGCGGCTGGGTGAAGGCGGCCTTCCAGATTAGCACCGGGCGGCCCGAAATATCGAGCGCCACGCGCGCCAGCGCTTCATCCATCGGCGAATAGGCATCGCCATAGCGGGTGATCCCAGTCTTATCGCCCAGCGCCTGAGAAATGGCTTGGCCCAGCGCAATCGCGCTGTCTTCGGTGGTGTGATGCTGATCTACATGAAGATCGCCCTTCACATGGCATTTCACGTCGATCAGTGAATGGCGGCTAAATTGCTCGATCATATGATCGAGAAAGCCGATCCCGGTCGACACATCATAGATGCCGGTGCCATCAAGGTTCACCGAAACCGCGATCTGCGTTTCATGGGTGGTGCGGGCGATCGATCCTGTGCGCATAGCCGCCGCTATAAGCGGCTTCGCCGCAGAATCAATCACTGCCCTCGCGCGCGCCCTCTTGACCCCGGCGCGGGCCAAGGCCATCGATAACCCCATGACCGACGCGCCCGACAGCATGATCCCCTATGACGAAATCGTGCAGGAGGCGCTGCGCGCGGTGGTGGGCCGTGTGCTGGGCCAAGTGGAAAGCGCGGGCGGATTTTTGCCGGGCAATCACCATTTCTACATCACGTTCAAAACTGGGGCATTTGGCGTTTCTATCCCGCAGCGGCTGAAAGAGCGCTTTCCCGATGAAATGACCATCGTGATCCAGAACAAGTTCTGGGATCTCAAAGTCACCGATCAGGGATTTTCGGTGGGGCTCACCTTTAACCAGATCCCTTCGACTTTGATCATTCCATTCAGCGCGATCACCTCGTTCGTCGATCCAGCGGTAGACTTTGGCCTGCAGTTTCAGGCGGCGGGCGATGTCGAGGATGATCTCCATGTCGATGCGGAGAATGATTCGCCCGGCGGCGATGGGGCAGAGGATGACAAGCCAGCCGCAAAGTCTTCTGCAAAATCATCTGATGCCGACGATGGAACTAACGTGGTCACCGTTGATTTCCGCAAGAAGTGACAAGTTCGCAAGACGTGAACGGCGCAGCGGCGTCACTGCATTCCAGCCAATGCCGCCTGCAAACCTGAGGTTAATGATGGCCCTGTTTAAGCGTTCCGTTGCCAAACCCGCAAAAGCAAACCCCGCGCCGCCCGAGGCTGAGACTGGTCCCGCTACAGTGGTGGCAGACGTTATTATCGCCGATATCGCCATGCGCGCAGCAGAAGCCATGCTGCGCCGCGGCGTCGATCTCGCGCTGCCGGGCAGCACCGGTGGCACAAAACTCGGCGGGGGCCTCAGCCGCAGCATCGGCGCCCGAGTGATCAGATTTGCGGCTCTGCGGGTGGCGACCCGTTCGGTGCCCGGCGCTATTGTGGTCGGCGGCGCGCTTGTCGCCAAATCGCTTTATGATCGGCGGCGTGCTAAAGCTGCAAAAAATCGGGTTAAGTAGCAGGCTAGCATCAGCCTGCCTTACCAAATCAGGCAGACTCATGGCGCGCAAGCATTCCAAACACGGCCCCTATGAAGACTTCGCCAGCGAAGACGAACCGCCGCCGCCCGCGCCCCCCTGCTGGCTCTGCGGGCGGCCCACCGGCAAAACGGTGATCCAGCATCACCCCGTGCCCAAAAGCCGGGGCGGGCGCGATGTGGTGCCGATGCACCCGATCTGCCAGCAAACCCTGATCGCCAATTTCACCAATTCCGAGCTGCAGCGCCACGGCATGGATGTTCAAGCCTTGCTCGATAATCCCTCAGTGCGCAAATTCGTCGATTGGGTGGCAGGCAAAGACCCCGATTTCACCGCCAGCACGGCGAAGAAGCAGCGGTGATTGGGTTGCGGGTTGGGCGCATCAAAGTTTCGCACCCCATTCCTCTATCGCCGCTCTTTCCTCATTCGTCTCCCCGGACTTGATCCGGGGTCCCGCTAGACGCCGCCAAGTGCGTAAGCCGCTCTCCGCGCGCGCTCGCACGGGTGCGACTCACAGGCAGCAGGACCCCGTGTCGAGCCCGGGGTGACGGGAGGGTGGATGTGGTTTGTCCCCACCAGCGCTTGACCAGTTGCCGCGCTTTGCGGCACTAGCGTGCATGGCCCCAATCCCCGCTTCGCCCGATGATACGCTCCACCGCCGGGGCTTGATGTTTATCCTCTCCTCGCCTTCGGGCGCGGGGAAGACCACGATTGCGCGGATGTTGCTGGCGCAGGATGCCGCGCTCCATGTCTCGGTCTCGGCGACGACCCGCCCGATGCGCAGCGGCGAGGTTGATGGGCGCGATTATCATTTTGTAAGCCAGCTTGCGTTTGATCAGATGGTTGAAGATGGCGCGTTTTTCGAATGGGCGCGGGTGTTTGGCCATTGCTATGGCACACCCAAGGGCGAAATTCGCGCTGGCCTGAAAGAGGGCCGCGATTACCTGTTCGATATCGATTGGCAGGGCACGCAGCAGCTTTATCAAAAGGCGCAGGCAGACGTGGTGCGCGTGTTCATCCTGCCGCCCAGCCTTGAGGAATTGGGCCGCCGGCTGGTGGGGCGCGGCACCGATAGCGCCGATGTGATCGCCGCGCGGATGGCCCGCGCGCAGGCCGAAATCAGCCACTGGGATGGCTATGACTATGTCGTGATCAACGACGAGGTGGCGGTGTGCTTTGACAAAGTGCGCCACATTCTGGCGGCCGAGCGCATGCGCCGCACCCGCCAGACCGGACTGATCAACTTCGTTCGCGAGCTAACGCGGGGGTGAGATCAAGGTAGAGAGTTCTCCGGCCATCACCGTCATCCTGAACTTGTCTCAGGATCCATTTCTCAGCCCGCGCGGGTGGTGCCGAAAACGGCACAGCGAAGAGGTTTGCTTTCTCCCACCATCTCAGCGTGGGCGGCACGATGGATCCTGAAACAAGTTCAGGATGACGAGAGATTGGTTGGCAGCGAACTTTGCCGCAAAACTAATCCAAACCCCTACTCGCCCAATGGATTGATATGGTCCTCAGGAATCCAGCCGTTCACAATGCCGCCGTCGATCGGCAGCGGGGTGCCCACGATATAGTCGCCCGCGCGGCTGGCGAGATAGATCGCGCCGCCTGCCATGTCTTCCAGATTGCCGATCCGCTTTGCGGGGATGCCGCGCGCCGATCCTTCGGGATTATTCGCGGCGGCCTTGTTCATTTCTGAGGCAAAAGCGCCGGGGCAGATCGCGCTGACCACGATATTGTCGCGGATTAGCCGGGCGGCCATGCGCTTGGTCAATTGCACCAGCGCGGCTTTGGATGCCTGATAGCTATAGGTTTCCCAAGCATTGATCCGCAGCCCATCGATCGAGGCGACGTTGATCACTTTGGCCGGGCGATCAACCGCCGCTGCTTTGAGCAATCCGTGCAGCTGCTGCGTGAGGAAAAACGGCGTTTTGACATTGAGGTTCATCACCTTGTCCCAGCCCATCTCGGGGAAATCCTCAAATTCTGCGCCCCATGCCACGCCCGCATTGTTGACCAGAATATCGAGCTTGCTCTCACGGTGGCTCAGGTCTTCGACCAGCGCCGCGATGCCGCCCGATGACGAGATATCGCCCGGTAGCGCAATGCAGCGCTCGCCCAGCTCGGCGGCGGTTTCTTCGACCACAGCGGCTTTGCGCGCAGTAATATACACCCGCTCGCAGCCTGCCGCGATAAAGCCCTCAGCGATCATCCGGCCAATCCCGCGCGATCCGCCGGTAACCACCGCAACGCGGCCCTCAAGGCTGAACAGTTTATTGAAATCCATCGGTTGTGTCCTTGCTGAAGCTCTTAGTAGCCGCTGAGCTGCGCCACGCGCTCGGTGTGGTAAAATTGGTCGCCCATAAACTCGGCGAGCGCGCGGTCGCGCTTCATGTAAAGCCCGATGTCATATTCATCGGTCATGCCAACGCCGCCATGCATCTGCACACTTTCACGCACCGCCAGATTGCAGACTTGCCCGGCCTTGGCCTTGGCCGCCGCCACCATCAGTTCGGCGCGCTCAGAGCCGCCATCAAGCAATTGCTGCGCCTTGATCACCACGGCGTGCGCGATTTCAACCTCGGAATAAAGGTGCGCCGCGCGGTGCTGAAGCGCCTGAAACTCGCCAATTAGCTTGCCGAATTGCTTGCGCGTTTTGAGATAGGCGGTGGTCATTTCAAACGCGCCTGAGGCCACCCCAGTCTGCTCAGCCGCAGCACCGATGCGCCCGGCATTGAGCACTTTGCCCAGAAGCGCGCGCCCGCCATCCACATCGCCGATCACGCAGTCGCCCTCAAGCTCAACACTGGCGAACGTGATGTGGCTCGACAGCGAGGACTCGACC
>JBBRXQ010000252.1:0-4424 GCA_038238515.1 Sphingomonadales bacterium
GGGGGAGCAAGGAGCTTGGAATTCGGTTTGAATTGGCGCGGCACCTTGGCCGAAGGGGATTACTGCCGATCAAGTCCTGAGTGACGGATGGGTTGAATTGATCCTGCGTGCCTAGCGCCAAATACCCCGCAGATGATTTTTGATGCGTCATTGTTGCGCAACACGCCAGCTTGACGCTTGTATTCGCCGTACCGCGATCCCAATCTTATGGCTATAGATGAAGGCAATTCTGCGCTCGATCCAGCCAAAGAGCCGTTTGTCAACGCGGGAACTATGCAGTTGGGATTGGCGCGTAACATAATTGCCTGTCGGCTGACGACGATTATATCGGTCGCTCGCATCTTGAAAATGGGCGACGAAACGATCGTCGACATCACAGTACAGTTTAGCCCATTCACGCATAATTGTTATCAGACCACGGTTTTTCATTTTATTGCTACCGCTATGGATGCCTATTGACTCTCGCCAAATGATAAATTTATTGTATTATATCTCGTACATAGGCGTGCGAGATGTAATGGAGAGGTGATCATGAGTGCGATGAATCATTCCAGTTTTGACAATGGTATCCAGGCCCTAAGCTCTGCTGAGATCGAGAGCGTCGATGGCGGTATTCTACCGCTGCTTGCTATTGCTTATGTTGGTATCGGACTTAGCACCGGCACCATTATCGTTGGTGGCGGCTTTCTTATTGGCTTAGAGCTGTCGAGAGGTTAACATGACATCCCAGTTGCGTGGTTTGATAGTAAATATCACTATTATTATATTTCTGTCTCTAGTACTATTTGCGATTGTGATATGGCTCGGTCACTCTTATGGAATGACTCTTAAAAACTTAGAGGTTCTATTGCCATGAATATTCAGAACGATGCACTCGAACAAATTATTGGTCTCTCGCCCGATGAGATTGATAGCGTTGATGGAGGTTTTCTTCCACTTATTGCCCTGGGAATGGCTGCAGTTGGTATTTTTGCTGGCGGAATAGGCCTTGGAATTGCTGTCGGAAATGAAATACAAAGCCATCATTGAGATAAATGCATGTAAACCGTACAAACTTATCTTATGAAATTTTAGCTGACCATTGCATTCGCTTGCGGAACCACGTGGCGATTGCAATGGTCTCTGCAATCATAGGCTTGATGAAAACCCAAGCCGCCTTCCTCCACGCAAATGTGAAAGCGACCATTGTTCAGTTAGTCTCGCCTATGCTACCCCTTCTTCCTCATCGACGGTGCGGATTGGAGGGATATCTGCCATTGAGCACCTGCCGCTGCCAATCACCGCCTGCGGGCCAGCTGTTGCGAGACCCCTGCCATCGGGCGCTGAACATTTCGTCACAGCGAACGCGTTGACCATTGATAGTCAACCGACAATTGATGGTCATCAAGTCCGGCAACATTAGCACCTTCAGCGACGTCTCGCCCTGCTCCGTCAGCCAAGGCTCCTCGAATGCCCGGTAAAATCGGAACAGTCCGCCGCCGTGGTGCAGTGGTTCAGCGTTTACAATCAGCCGTTCTTGGGACCACCCGCCTCGGCCGACCGCGTTGTCGACGTCGATCACGGAATTTCGGATTAGGTAGCGCCAGCGAAGGCCGCTGAACTCCATGACAGTCTCCATCGGATCGACGGGAAATCTAGATCAGAAATCAAGCCGTGGTCGCGAAGTTATTTGCCTTATCGCCTGTAAAAATACTAGCGCTACAGAAACGGGCTATGGCAGAAGTGTCACTCTGATCGAAGCCCACAGGTCCGCTCCCGGCCACGAAACCGCCCAAATGGACTTGTAACCGTTTCGCTCCGGTAACCACCTACTTTCCGAGAAAACCATGCCCAAGCTCAACGTCAACGGTATCGATTTATACTACGAAGAATCCGGTGATCCCGCGGGCCCCGCGCTGTTGCTGATCATGGGGCTGGGCACGCAGCATATTGCCTGGCCCGAACCCTTCGTAACGGCGCTGGTTGATGCCGGGTTTCGGGTGATCCGCTATGATAATCGCGACATTGGCGAATCGACCTATCTGCACGGGGCAACCACCGTCAGCCCGGTGGTGGCGATCATCGCCGCGCGGCTGGGGCTGCGGTTTCCGCTGGCTTATTCGCTGGCCGATATGGCGGCGGACGCGACCGGGCTGCTCGATGCGCTGAATATCCCCGCTGCGCATATTGTGGGCGTGTCGATGGGCGGCATGATCGCGCAGCGCGTGGCGATTGCCGCACCTGATCGTGTCCTCAGCCTCACCTCGATCATGTCGTCGAGCGGCGCGCACGGGCTGCCCGGCCCCTCGCCTGAATTGCGCAAGCGGTTGATCGCCAAACGGCCCGCCAATCCTGATCGCGAATGGGCAGTTACTGCCGGCGCGGGGTTGCTGGAGATGATCGGTCACCCAGATCCTGCCCGCGATCCCGGTGCCTATCGCGCGATGGCTGCAGAGGCGTTTGACCGGGGTTATAACCCGCTGGGCGTGCGGCGGCAGATGCTCGCCATTCTGGCTGATCGCACCCGCGCGGTGGCGCTGCCCCGCATCACTGCACCAACATTGGTGATCCATGGTGCCGCCGATCCGCTGGTGCCAATGGCCTGTAGCGAAGATATCGCCCGGCGCATTCCCGGCGCGCGCATCGTCATCATCCCGCAAATGGCGCATGATCTGCCACCGTCAAAACTTGGGCAGGTAACCGATCTGATTATTGATCATGCACGTTCCGCAAGCGAGGGCGGGCAGCAGGCAGCTGCTGCCTGAACGGGCGCGCGGCTCAGCCTTCGCGCGCCATCGCCTTTAGCCGGTAAACCAGCTCCAGCGCCTCGCGCGGGGTCAGCGCATCGACATCGGTCTGCTCAATCTCGGTGCGCAGCGGATCGCGGGCATCATCAATCTGCTCGGCAACAGCAGCGAACAGCGGCAGATCGTCCAGTCCCGCGGCCAGCCCCCCCGTTTTGGCGCGCCCGGCCTCCAGCTTGGCCAGCACCGATTTTGCGCGCGCGATGGTAACGGGCGGCAGGCCCGCCAGCCGCGCCACCGCCAGGCCGTAACTGCGGTCCGCCGGGCCTTCGGACACTTCGTGTAGCAGCACCAAATCGCCCTTCCACTCGCGCGCCCGCACATGATGCAGCGTCAACGCGTCGCACCGTTCGGCCAGCCGGGTCAGCTCGTGATAATGCGTGGCGAACAGGCAGCGGCAGCGATTATCCTCATGGATCGCCTCCACCACCGCCCACGCAATCGCCAGCCCGTCATAGGTGCTCGTGCCGCGCCCGACTTCATCAAGGATCACGAAACTGCGCGGCGTGGCCTGTGCCAGGATGGCGGCGGTTTCCACCATCTCGACCATGAAGGTGGAGCGCCCCCGCGCCAGATTGTCCGACGCGCCAACGCGGCTGAACAACCGGTCGACCAGCCCCAGCGTCGCGCTGCCGGCAGGCACATAGCTGCCGGCCTGCGCCAGCACCGCGATCAGGGCATTCTGGCGCAAAAAGGTTGATTTGCCGCCCATGTTTGGCCCGGTCACCAGCCATAGCCGCGAGTCTTCGGACAGGCGGCAATCATTGGCGACGAAGCGCCCCCCCATTTTGGCAACCGCTGCCTCCACTACCGGATGCCGCCCGCCTGCAATCTCAAAACAGGCATGGTCGACAATGTGCGGGCGCGCCCAGCCGCCTTCGCTGGCGCGTTCGGCCAGTGCTGTGGCGACATCCAGCCGTGCAAGCGCGTCTGCGGTCGCCGCTATCGCCTCGCGGTTGCCAAGCGCTGTATCGGTCAACTCCTCCAGATGCGCTGCCTCTGCGGCCAGCGCATGGGCGCCCGCCTGCGTCACTTTCAGCGCCACCTCATGCAGGTCAGGCGCGTTAAAGCGGACCGCACCCGCCATTGTCTGGCGGTGGGTAAAGCCGCTGCTGGGCTGCATCAGCGGATCGGCGGCGCGCGCGGGCACTTCGATATGATAGCCCAGCACCCCGTTATGCTTGATTTTGAGCGCGCTAATGCCAGTGCGGGCGCGGTAATCGGCCTCCAGCGCGGCGATTGCGCGCCTGCCGCCCGCGCCGCTATCGCGCAGATCATCAAGGGCGGCATCGAACCCCGGCGCGATATAGCCACCCGACGCGGCATCGATGGGCGGCATGGGGACCAGCGCGCGCGTCAACAGATCGATCAGCGCACCATGCCCGCGCAATTCCGGCGCAAGCTGGCCAAGCAAGGCGGGCTTGGGCGTAATCTGGTCGAGCCGCTCGCCCAGCCGCCATGCGGCATCCAGCCCATCGCGCAGCTGCCCCAGATCACGCGGGCTGCCCCGCCCCGCCGCGAGCCGCCCCAGCGCACGGCCAATATCGGGCAGCGACCGCAGCGTGGCGCGTAGCCCGTCGCGCATTGCAGGGTCGTCATGGAAATGCTGCACGAGATCGAGCCGGGCGTCGATCTGCCCCC
>JBBRXQ010000253.1:0-4406 GCA_038238515.1 Sphingomonadales bacterium
ACCCCCGATTTCGTCCACGTGCTCGCGGGCGGGCGCATCGTCAAAACCGGCGGACCCGAATTGGCGCACCAGCTTGAGAGCGAAGGCTATGAGGCGGTGGCGGCGTGAGCGAAGTGCTTGCTCTGCCAACCCGGCGCGATGAAGCCTATCGCTATGCCGATATTGCCGCGCTGACCAAGCTGTGGCCGATCGCGCCACAAACCGTGCGCATCGCGGCGGGCGAAAGTGGCTCGCTCTCGGTCGTTGCGGCCACCGAAGGCAGCGATGTGCGCGAGATCGCCATCGTGCTGGAGGAAGGCGCGAAATTTGACCTGCGCGTGCTCAATGCAGGCGCGGCCTATGGCCGGATCGGTGTGACCGTCTCGATGGGCATAGCCGCGCAGTTTCATTTCGGCGCGGCGCAGCTGGGCGCGGGCGATCAGACGCTCGAAATCGTCACCGAGGTTCGCCATCTGGAGCCTGATGCGATCAGCCGCCAAGTGGTGCGCTCGGTCCTCGCCGGGTATGCCACCGGCACCTATCTGGGCAAAGTTCATGTCGCGCGCGGCGCGATTGGCACCGATGGCAGCCAATCGGTGCGCGCCATGCTGCTAGACCGCACTGCAACCGCCAATGCCAAGCCCGAGTTGGAAATCTATGCCGACGACGTCAAATGCGCGCACGGTTGCGCAGTGGGCGAGCTTGACGCGCAAGGTTTGTTTTATCTCGAATCGCGTGGGCTGGCCCCGGCTGTCGCCAAAAAGCTGATGCTGCAGGCATTTATTGCCGAGGCGTTTGTTGGCGCGGCTGACGAAGAAGTATTGACTGAAGCGGCGCTGAAGGCGCTGGGAGCGCTGCTGTGAACGAACATACTGCCATACCTAATGCACCAAGCGCACAAAAAGTACCGCTCCCCCGCAAAGGCGGGGGCCTCGTGCCGAAAAGCGCGCACGACCTGACTGAGGCCCCCGCCTTCGCGGGGGAGCAAGACCTACAGGTTTCCGCTGTGGATGCGGCCATCTGGCCCGGCCTCATCAATCGCGATGGCAGCCGCTGGCACTACCTTGATACCGCCGCCACCGCGCAAAAACCGCAAGTCGTGATCGATGCGATGGCCCGCGCGATGGGCGCCGATTATGCCACGGTCCACCGCGGGGTTTACACCCGCTCGGCCGATATGACGCTGGCCTATGAAGCCGCGCGGCGCAAAGTGGCAGTGCTGATCGGCGGCGCGGAATCCGAAGTGGTGTTTACACGCGGCGCGACCGAGGCGATCAATCTGGTTGCGCAATCGTGGGGCCTTCACAATTTGAAACCGGGCGACCGCATCTTGCTGTCGCAGCTTGAGCATCATTCCAATATTGTGCCTTGGCAGCTGATCCAACAGCAGACCGGCCTCGCCATTGATGTTTGCCCGATCACTGCAGACGGGCAGATCGATCTCGATGCCGCCGAGCGCATGCTCACCCCAGCGCACAAGATAGTGTCGTTTGCGCATATCTCGAATGTACTCGGCTCGGTGCTGGATGCCCGCCGCGCCGCCGATCTGGCACATAGTGTCGGCGCAAAGCTGCTGCTCGATGGGTGCCAATCGGTCGCCCGCGTACCGGTCGATGTCGCCGCGCTCGATTGCGATTTCTATGTGTTTTCGGGACACAAGCTTTATGGCCCCACCGGGATCGGCGCGCTGTGGGCGCGGGCCGAATTGCTAGAGGCGATGCCGCCGTATCAAGGCGGCGGCTCGATGATCGACCGCGTCTCTTTCGAACGCACCACCTTCGCCCCACCGCCGCAGCGCTTCGAAGCAGGAACACCCGCGATTGTCGAGGCGATTGCGCTGGCCGCAGCAGCAGATTTCGTTCTCGATATCGGGCTGGATGTGATCGAGGCGCACGAGGCCAAACTCGTCGCGTTGGCACGCGAAGAACTTGGCTGGCTCAATTCCGTACGGATGTTCGGGCAAGAGCATTCCGCTGGGATCATCAGCTTTACGCTGGAGGGGGTGCATCCGCATGATCTCGGCACGATCTTGGATGAAGAAAACGTGGCGATCCGCGCAGGCCATCATTGTGCGCAGCCGCTGATGGAATATCTGGGCGTGCCCGCCACCGCGCGCGCCAGTTTTGGCATTTACAGCAACGAGAGCGATGTGGCAGCGCTGGTGCGCGGCATCGAGCGGACGATTAGGATTTTCGGTTAAGGATTTTCGCGTGAGGATTTTCGGATGAGCGATTTTGATATCGAAGAGGTGGACAACGTGATGCCCCCGCGCCGCGCGAGGGTGGACGACATTGCCGAGCCCGAGGAAGTTCAAGCGGAATCCGCAGAACGCAAACGCGATTATCTCGACGGATTTCTGGCCGCAAAGCCCGATGATGTGGCCCCTGGCGCGCCCGGCGGCGAGATTTATGAGAACGTCGTCTTGGCGCTGAAAGACATTTTCGATCCCGAAATCCCGGTCAACATCTATGATCTGGGGCTGATTTACGGCGTTGATGTCGGCGATGATGGCGCAGTGGTGGTGTCGATGACGCTAACTACGCCGCATTGCCCGGTTGCCGAAACGATGCCCGCCGAGGTGGAATTGCGCGTGAGCGCGGTGCCCGGTGTGCGCGATGCCGAGGTGAATTTGGTGTGGGATCCGCCATGGGATCCCGCCAAAATGAGCGACGAAGCAAAGCTAGAACTGGGAATGCTATAAAAGTTTCCGAATTTGGCCCCATATAGGTGCGACTATGACAACAGAAACCAAAACTCGCCAACGCCCCGCCGCTGTGATCCTCACGGCCACGTCGGAGGCGCGCATTGCCAAATTGATGGCGGAAGCCCCCGCCGACGCCATCGGCGTGAAACTTTCAACCCCGCGCCGAGGATGCTCAGGGCTGGCCTATTCGGTGGACTATGTGACCGCCGCTGACCCGATGGATGAGCGGATTGAGACGCCCGGTGGCACATTCTTTATCGATGGCGGCTCGGTGCTCTATCTGATCGGTAGCATCATGGATTGGCAGGACGACGATTTTACCGCTGGTTTCGTGTTTCAAAACCCCAACGCCAAAGGCAGCTGCGGTTGCGGAGAGAGTTTTACGATCTGACCGTTCAGAGTCTGCGCAACGTGATGGCGCTGTTTCCCGTCACCACCGCATTAACGTTTGCGTTGCTCAGCGCGCGGGAGAATTCTAAACCCATGCGATAAGGTTCACACCAGCGGATAATCGCGCGGGCCAAGATATTGCCGCCAAAGTCTATCTCGACAAATTGCCCGATGCGCCATTCTTCCAAGGCGCCGACCTCAAACTGGCAGCCAAAGTCGGAAACATCGACCAACCGGATTGCCCCCAATGCGGAGCGGGTTGCTGTCCGAAAGCGTTCAATGCGGCGGTCGTCGCGCGGTTCGCTGTGTTCAGACAATCTGGTCATTGCTTGCATCTAACACCCCGTATCTTCCCTTATGGTATGGGGTAGAAACGGTAAATTTTCCCAGCTCTGAAGGTGGCTAACACGCTGTTAATTCCATGCGCGTCAGCCTTGGATTATTCTCAGCGTTCTTCGCTTAGAAAAGCAAGCAGCGCCTGCTCAGCCGGGTCAATCTCGCCATCCGCGCCGATCATGCGATCGAGCCATTGCTGCTCTACGCCAGTAACAGCGGCATCGGCCCGCGTTTCGGCATCGATATCGCGCGCAGAGTGGGCGGCGTTGGCGCCGCCGAACCGGGCCATGCGCCCAAGGAACGAGCCGACCCGGCTGGTGCTATCATCCATGAACGCTTCGAGTTCAGCCGCGCGATCAAGCGACAATCCCTTCGCGGCCTGCCAGCCCTGAATGGCATTTCCCACGCCCTGCACAAACAGCCGCTCCCACTCAGGCGCGTTGATCGCGCCCAGCGTTGCGTCTTTGATGCGGAACAGCATTTCCGCTTCGGCGGTGCTAACCCGGCCCGGTCCATCGCCGCCACTGGCAAAAATCATCCGGCGCAGCAGCTTGCATTCGGACTCGGTGATCGATCCGGCATGAAGCGCGCCGCCATCGCGCGTCGGGCCGCTGCCAAATACTACCGCGCGCTCAATCTGTTTGAGCGCATAGGCCTTCAGGGTGTCGGGCGTGCCCAGCGCCTTTTCAATGATCCGCACGATCAGTTCGAGCTCGGTCATCGAATCGAGCTGCCCATCGCGGTCGAGCGCGGCGATGAGCCAAGCGGCCTTCACAGGCGTAACATAACCGCGCGGTTCATCCGTGCGCAGCATATACTCGCTCAACGCTTCGATCAGAAAGTCGGCCCATTCGCTGCTCTTGTTCAAAACAAGATCGTTGATCGTGAGAATCGCATCGGCCTCTTCGGCATCGATCACGCCATCTGGCCAAGCCGCGCGGCGCAGCGTTAAAACCTCATCGGCATCGATTTCGCCATTAGCGGCAGCATGTTGGGC
>JBBRXQ010000254.1:0-4403 GCA_038238515.1 Sphingomonadales bacterium
CGCCGCCAAAGCCCTTAAACTTCATCATCGAAAGCACGAAATCGAGCCCCATCCGCTCGGCTTCGAGCGAAATCGCCTTGTTGTGCGCATAAGTCGGCAGATAGACCGGGCTTCCTTTTGACGGGATATAGCCATTGCTGCCATTGGGAAGGAACACACCAAACTTCATGTTATTTCTCTGAATCCTAAGCTAACACCTTCGTTTCACTTTTTAACTTTGTCGTTCACCGCACGGTGAACGACAAAGGCCGAGCTAACAACGAAGCCCGCCACGCCAATTGGCGATCCAATGGGTCTTGCGCATGACAGTTAAAGCCCAAGTGCGCCTGGGTTCATTAAACGATCAGGATCGACCACCGCCTTCACTCCGGCAACCAGCTGTCCAAGCGCGTCGTTATTCATGATCTCGCGGTAGGGATAATATTTGCCGATTTGAAGGTGCAGCCCGCCCAGTTCGTCGAACAAGTCTCGCAGCTCGTCGCGCAGTTGCAAGGCAACCGCGCGCCGCGCTTCATCGGCAGGAATGTTGCGCCATTTGTCGGCAAATTCTGGCTCGATCAGCGAGAGCCGAAAATCTCCGAGTGCATCGTGCCAATAAAAGCTGGGCTCGATCACAAATTCTGGACCAGAAAAGCACGTGAGGTAGCTCGTCTTTATACCCCATTTTTCCATCAGCGGCTTTTTCTCCGCCAGAAAGCGTTCGGTCGCTTGCGCGGCGGGAATGGCGCGTGACAGCGGGAAATAGCCATGCACCGGGATCCATATCTCCCCCTCCGCCCCCAACAAAACTGTGCGGACCCCGCCAAACGGAGCATTGCGGAAAACTGTCGGGATGGAATTTGCCATCTCGGTCCCCCCTTCCTCAACGCAAACTTCGGCGGCTAGATCAGTGTGCTCTGATGCCACTACTTCGGTCAGCGCATCGAGCGTCATATGCAGCGAGTATGGCACATTCTTGAGAATCTTTTTTCCGCCAAACGCGACACGCGCAGCATTCTTGAGACCCTTTAACCCGCCTTTGCGCGCAATCTTGCCGACAAGCGAAAGCCCTTCTTCGAACGTGATGCCCTGATTCTCGAACCCTGCGTTGTAATAAGGATCAAATCCATAGCATTCAGAAGCGATCCCAAGCCGCGCCATCCGGACTTGCGCCGCCAACATCGCCTCTAGCGTATCAAATTTGTAGGACAAGTAGCCGGTATGCGGCGCTGTTCGCACAAGCCGCAACGCAGCAAGCGCCTTTACTCCCATCGCCCCGGTATCAGCGGTGAAAAGGCCGGTGATATCTGGGCCGAAATGCCGCCAGAACGGGCCCGAATTCTTGTGCGCCCAGCTTCCGGTAGTAAGCAGGCTGCCATCGGCAAGCACCACCTTTAGACCAATTACGGTCTGCGCTGCGGTGCCGCCTGTGCCCGAGCCGTGGAACAGGCTGTTTTGCGAGAGCGCGCCGCCCACTGTTGCGTATGCTCCCGATAACGGGCCCCAATAGGGCGTGCGCACGCCATGCGGGGCAAGCGCTTCATGCAGCGCTTGCCACGTGCATCCGGCCTCAACGATAACATACATGTCGTCGGCGTTGATCTCTACAACCCGGTTCATCTGCCGCATATCGATAAGCACGCTGCGTTCGCGCTCGGGCGTGTAGCCGCTGGTATAGCTCATGCCGCCGCCGCGCGGCACCACCGCAAACCCGGCCCGCGTGGCGATGCCCACGGCTTCGGCCAAAGCTTCAGCGGTGGTTGGCTGAATCACCATCGACGCAACTTCATGGGGGCGAAAACTAAGGTCCTGCGAATAAAACTCTCTGCTAGGGCCATCCAGCAAGACGTTATCTCGCCCAAGCACCTGCTGAAGCTGAGCAATCATCGCGTGGTCGAGATCGCTACTCGTTTGCTGCAATAGAGTTGTTTCCACAGAAACCTCCACAAATGTGCGCCTGAATTTTTGTATGCAAAGGTTGCATGCTTAGCAAGCGCATTGATGCCGGCTCAGCGCAACTTTGCTCAGGGAGAAACAAGTTGATGAATGGATCGAAACTTGCCGCCGGTAATGCTGCACATCGAAAAACAACGATTGCCTCATTCTAGCTCCATTTAAGCCGTCGCAGCCGCATAAATTGAAGCATTTGGTCGCGCCGATCAGTCCCGAACAGAGGCCTGCTTTCACGCAGGCCGAGGCTGATTGAGATCATACTCAGACTTCAATCCTGCGCTTTGCTGCGGCAGGGAGAGGTTGACGACCGATACAATTGCGATGTTTATTGCGCAGCTCAGCAATCGATACCGCTATAGAGTTGCATACAGAACTTTGATTTGAAAGGATGACACACATGCGCGCAGCATTGGTTTCTGGAGCAGGCATCGGCATTGGGGCGGCCACGGCAAAAATTCTCGGCCGCGAAGGTTTTCATGTTTATGTGACCGACATTCTGGCTGAAGAGGGAAGCGCTGTGGCGGCGCAGATTTGCGCTGATGGTGGCTCGGCCGAATACATCGCTCTTGATGTCAGCGACACAGACGCTTGCGGCGCCGCAATTGCCGCGATTAATGCGCGCTTTGGCGGCATTTCGGCGTTGGTCGCCAATGCCGGGATCGCGCCCCGGGCGGCGTATCAGATCATGACTGACGCGAAATGGGACCATGTTCTGGATGTAAACCTCAAGGGCCAAATGCGGCTGATCCGCGCTGCCGCGCCGGCCATGAGCGCGCAGGCCGAAGGGGGCGCGATTGTTTGTGTATCATCGATCGCTGGTGCGGTGGCTGGCTGGGGCGACCATTGGCATTACTCTGCCGCCAAGGCGGGGATTACTGGTCTGGTAAAGGCCGCCGCTTGCGAACTAGCCAGAGGCAATGTGCGGGTTAACGCCGTTGCACCCGGATATGTGCGCACGGCGCAAATCCTGTCTGAAGAAAACTCGCTTGGCCCAGAGGGGCTGATTGCCGCCGAAACGACGGTTCCAATGGGCCGCGCTGCTGAGGCTTCGGAAATCGGAGAGGTCATTGCTTTTCTGCTGTCCAGCAAGGCCAGCTATATCACTGGGCAGACCATAATCGTGGACGGCGGTTTGACTGTCTCGCTCTAAGCAGCAACCACAAAAAAGCCGGGCCATGCAGCGTGTGCATGGCCCGGCTGGTTTGGTTTGAGGCTTACCTTAGAACTTGAAGGTACCCTCGACGCCAATGGTGCGAAGCGCGCCGGGGGCGACAAATGCGCCGCCGAATTCAGGCGCAACGATCACTTCAGCAAGATAGCGCTTCTTGGTAACGTTGTTGGCAAACGCGACCAGCGACCAGTGGTCACCCTTAAAGCCGCCGCGCAAGTTCAGGATACCAAAAGCATCGCGCTGGCTGTTGGTATAATTCGCGCCCAGACCAAAGATGGTCGGAACGTTGTTGTTCTGAACCGTGTGGAATGAGGTTGGCCCGGTGATGCGATAATCGGCGCGCAGAAGCAGGCCGAGTGTATCGGTGATCGGGCCGTCATACTGCGCACCCAGATTGACGGTGTACTTCGACGTCGCCGGCGCATCGTTGCCAACGGTATAGGGGCGTGCCGAATTCCGCTTAATGACGCCATCGGTGTAGTTGGCCGAGCCGAAAACGGTGAAGCCGTTCATGACGCGGGCGTTAAACGAACCTTCGACGCCCTTGAACTGCACCTTGTCGATATTGGAAACAACGCGGAGCAGGCCAAACGGACCGACGAAGAATTCGAAGAACTGCGAGTTCTTCACATCAGTGATATAGAAAGCAAGTTCAAAGTTGATCCCCGGCGCAACCGAGCCCTTCACACCCACTTCTAATGCGCTGGAGGTTTCTTTGCGGTAGTCATCAAAAATCGAGATGCCCGTGCCAATAGCAGTATTGAAGAAGCCATTAACGATCGCTGCAGAACCCGCGTTGTTAAAGCCGCCGGTCTTAAAGCCAATGCCCCAGTTTGCGAACAGGCTGATATCATCCGTGGCCGCATAGCTGATCGAGATTTTGGGCTGGAGCTGCTTGAAGGTGGCCCGGCGCGGCAGCAAAACCCCGCTTGGGTTATAGGCAGGATCGAGGCCCGGATTGAGGTAGTAGTTGGCAGGCGTGCTGGCGGTGCCGTTCGGGTTGCCAGTTAGCACATTGCCCACCCAGCGCGTGAGACGGCCAGTCGGGATGCCATTTTCGGTGCTGCGCTGCTCAATGTCATAACGCAGCGCCGCACTCAGCTTGAGCCGCTCGGTGGGCTTATATTCCAGCGAGCCGAACACTGCGTAGACGTTGGTGTTAAATGTGTCCTGAGCGAGCGCCTCGGTGCGGTTGCGGGGATCGATGGTGTAGCATTGGCGGATCACGCCTTGGCCCGTGTCTACGCCCAAGTTATTGCAGTTAAACCGATCAATATTGAGGTAGTAGCCGCCCGCAGAC
>JBBRXQ010000255.1:0-4398 GCA_038238515.1 Sphingomonadales bacterium
AGCAGGCCTTCTGGGCCAAACAGAATCGTTTCGAAGCAATCACCCTTAACCGCCATAGCCAGCGGAACGAGTCCCTTTTTATTACTCCGCTGGCCCGAAGCGTGATTGGCGGATGCTGGGGCCGTGCTCATCAAGCATAGGCGCCGAGCTGGTGGGCGAGGTATCGACGTTGCGGAAGCGGACGGCGGGCTGCATTTCGAAGTAATCGCCTTCGGTTTCATGCGTGCGGCGCTTGAAGAAGCCGGTAGCCTTCAGGTGTTCGTCGTTCATCACATCGGCCATATCGCGTGCGGGCTGGGCCGGGATATTGGCCTTTTGGCAATTGGCGATCAGCTGTTCGGTTGAAAACGACGCGGAAAGCCGCGCCACTTCCTGATAGAGCGCTGGGAGGTTTATGGCCCGCAGCTTGCGCGAAGCAAAGCGCGGATCGTCCATTGTCTCGGGGCTGCCGAGCAGGCCAAACAACACCGGCCAGGTTTCATCAGTGTAGACCACGATGCTGACGTAACCGTCGGTGGTTGGAAACGGCTGGCGATCGGGATCGACCTGACGAAAATAGGTTACATCGCCAACCGGAGGATCGAAGGTGATGCCGTCGAGGTGCTCGGCCAGCATGAAACTGGTGAAGGCTTCGAACATCGGAATCTCGACCTTTTGGCCCTGGCCCGTGCGCATTTTGTGGATGATCGCGGCGAGCACAGCATAAGCGCCGTGGAGACCAGCAACTTTGTCGGCGATCAAAGAGGGCAGATAGCGCGCGCGCGGATTGCCATCGGCGCGGGAGAGCAGCGAGGTGGTTCCGGTAGCGGCCTGGATCACATCGTCATAGGCTTGGAGATCGGCATAGGGGCCATCCTGCCCAAATCCGACGCAGTGTGCATAGATAATTTCGGGGTTCAGCGCGGTCACGGCTTCGTAATCAAGCCCGAGCCGCTCGGCACCTTTGCCCCGGACATTGAGCATGAAGACATCCGCGTCGGTGAGCAGATCACGCATCACGGCAAGGTCTTCGGGCTGCTTTAAATTAAGTACAATGCTGCGCTTGCCTCGATTTAGCGCTATAAATCCGGGCCCCATCCCGGGAGTTTTGGCGGGCTTGCTGCCATAGCGGTAGGTGTCGCCGCCGGGAGCCTCGACCTTGATCACATCTGCGCCGAGATCGGCGAGGATTTGGGTGGCATATGGACCGAACACCACCGACGTCAGATCGACGATCTTGACGCCCTTGAGCAGATTACCGCCGTCACCACCCGCTATCATAATTCACCCTTTTTCTGTTTGCACCCGGTGCGCTTGACGGCTTCTTACGTTTTTGGCCCCGCGCGACAATACCAAGTTTCGATAGGCGCACCGGCCCGCATTTGTGCTTCACCCTTTGGGGAATCGCGCGCCTATTGGCCTGTTCGCGGGCCGGATTGACCGCACACTGCGGAGCGTTATCATTTATGGGAATTGCCGGTTTGAGGTGTGATAGTACCGCCACGGGCAATTGTTTTTTGTGTCTCGTGCTTATGGTTCTTTTGTTCCCGATACTGCATTTTCACCTCGCTTCGCACTGGTCATCCGGGCGGGCTTATTGCCAAGGCTTACGATGAAATATCCACATTTGCTCGCCCCGCTCGATCTGGGCTTTACCACGATTAAGAACCGCTCGATCATGGGATCGATGCATACCGGGCTGGAGGAAACCGAGGGCGGATTTGAGCGAATGGCGGCCTATTTTGCCGAACGCGCCGCCGCCGGGGTGGGCATGATCATCACCGGCGGAATTTTTCCTAACGCGGAATCTTCGCGTGGCGGAGCGACGATGTCTAACGATAGCGAAGCCGATAGCCACCGGCTGGTGACCAGCGCGGTTCACGGCGCCGATCCCGATGTGAAGATCTGCATGCAGATACTGCATCCCGGCCCGCTAGCGCACACGCGCGATCTGGTCGCGCCTTCGGCGGTGAAATCGCGAATTGGCCGCCATGTGCCCAATGCACTCGACAAGGAAGGCATTGATAAACAGATCGGCGATCATGCGCGGTGCGCTGCGATGGCGCAAAAGGCTGGCTATGACGGGGTCGAGATTATCGGTTCGGCAGGCTATCTGATTTCGACGTTCCTTGTTGAAAAAACCAATCTGCGCGAAGACGAATATGGCGGCTCTTTTGAAAACCGGATGCGGTTTGCGATTGAGATCGTGGAGGCGGTCCGCGCGGCGGTTGGCCCTTCGTTCATCGTGATTTTCCGCATCGCGGCGATGGACATGCTTGAAGGCGGGATGAGCTGGGACGAAATTGTTGCCTTGGCGCAGGCGCTGGAGCGCGCGGGCGTGAACATCATTTCAACGCACTTTACTTGGCATGAAAGCGCGGTGCCGACGATCGCGACAATGGTTCCGCGCGCGGCGTTTACCAGGGTGACCGGGCGGTTGCGCAAGGAAGTGAACGTGCCAGTCATCACTTCAAACCGCATCAATATGCCCGATGTGGCCGAAGCCGTGCTGGCGCGGGGCGATGCCGACTTGGTTTCGATGGCGCGGCCATTTCTTGCCGATAGCGAGCTGATGCGCAAAACGATCGAGGGGCGCGAGGACGAGATCAATACGTGCATCGCCTGCAATCAGGCCTGCCTCGATCATACGTTCTCGGGCATTTTGACCTCTTGCCTCGTCAATCCGCGTGCCTGCCATGAAACGGAGCTTAATTATCTGCCGACGACCGCTCCGCAGAAAATTGCGGTAGTGGGCGCGGGGCCTGCTGGTTTGGCTTATGCGACAACGGCGGCGCAGCGCGGGCATCATGTGACGCTGTTTGAAGCAGCGGACGAGATCGGCGGCCAATTTAATCTGGCCAAGCGCATTCCGGGCAAGGAAGAGTTTTATGAGACGCTGCGTTATTTCGGCCGGATGATCGAGGTCCACAAGATCGACCTGAAGCTGGGCACGCGCGCGGATGCCGCATCATTGCAAGCGGGCGGTTTTGACAAAGTGGTGATCTCCACCGGGATCACGCCGCGCGTGCCCACGATTGCGGGCATCGATCACCCCAGCGTGGTGAGCTATATCGATGTGATCCAAGGCAAAAAGCCGGTGGGCAAGCGTGTGGCGGTGATCGGCGCGGGTGGCATTGGCTTTGATGTGTGCGAGCTGATCACGCATAGCGGCCCATCGGGCGCGCTCGACCGCGATGTGTTTGCAGCCGAGTGGGGCGTCGATTTTGAAAACCATCCGCGCGGCGGGGTGACCGGGGTGGAGCCGGTGGTCGCGCGCTCGGAACGCGAAGTGTTTTTGCTCCAGCGCAAGGATGCCAAAGTAGGCAGCAGCCTGGGCAAGACAACCGGCTGGACGCACCGGCTGACGCTGGCCCGGCGCGGGGTAAAGATGATCAACGCCGTGGAATATCTGAAGATCGACAATGCTGGTCTGCATGTGCTGCAAGGCGGCGGGCCAGAGGTGCTCGAAGTGGATACGATCATTGTATGCGCGGGGCAGGAGCCGGCGCGGGCGTTGTTTGACGAGCTGGCGGGCATTGGCATTGCGGCCGATTTGATCGGCGGCGCGTTTGAGGCGGCGGAGCTTGATGCCAAGGCTGCGATCAAGCAGGCGAGCTATCTGGCGGCAGCGGCATAGGCGGAGTAGAGCCACACTTTATCTGATGAGCCGGGAGACAGGGCGCATGTTGAGAACCGCAGCGAAGCTCGTGCTGGCTTTTGTGTGTTGTCTGGGATCGCCGGTGGCGCTCTTTGCGCAAACACCTGCGGGTGCGCTCGATCCGGCCATGGCGACGAAGATCGCGGCGATCATGGAGCAATGGCGGCTCGATAACCATGTGCCGGGGCTGGTTTACGGGATCGTCAAGGATGGCAGCACGCTGGCGGTGAAGGGCCTGGGCGTGCAAGATGCGGCGAGCAAGCGGGCGGTTGATGGCGACACGCTGTTTCGGATTGCATCGATGAGCAAGGCGTTTACCGCGCTATCGATCCTGAAACTGCGCGACGAGGGCAAGCTCTCGCTCGATGCGCTTGCCGAGACGTATGTGCCCGAGATGCGCGGGTGGACATATCCGAGCAAGGATAGTCGCAAGATCCGCGTGCGCGATCTGCTCAATCATACGGCGGGCTTTGCCACCGATGATCCGTGGGGCGACCGGCAGCAGCCGCTGCCTGAGGCGGAATTTACCAAAATGCTGAAAGCCGGGGTGCCGTTTGCGCGCGCGCCGGGGATCGCGATGGAGTATTCCAATTTCGGTTTCGCAACGCTGGGGCGGATCATCACGAACGTATCTGGCAAGCCTTATCAGGAGTATATCCGCCGGACCTTGCTTGCGCCCCTAGGAATGCGCGAGACGCGCCATGATGTGTTTACGTCTCCACCCGAGCGGCGCGCGCTGGGCTATCGCTGGCAAGATGCGG
>JBBRXQ010000256.1:0-4397 GCA_038238515.1 Sphingomonadales bacterium
CAGGCGAAAACCGAGCGAATTGTGCGCAGTGTGACCAAGCTGCCACCGAGTTTGTCGAATCCGTACAATCACCGAACCAATCCGGTGCCTAAAAGATATTTGCGACCAAAGGAATGCTGCGCCTCTGCGCGTGACGTTCTGCACTTTACGGCGGCCTTGCGCATATCTGCGCGGTCGCCGTTTTTTGTTGCTCGCAAATCCGCCAGCTTTTGCGCTTGTGCGAGGCGTCGCAGCAGTCGGGCAGCAGCCGGGCAGCAGCCGGGCAGCAGCCGGGCAGCAGCCGGGCAGCAGTTGGAATGCGGCTTCCCCATAGGGCTTTGGGTCCGCCCCGAGTAGGGACTTGTCATTCATCGGCGCCAGGCCTATTGAACCGGAGTGAACTGGTCTTATTTCAAATTAGACCACTGATTCAAGGCTTTCATCGATGCGACTTTCAAACATGGCCGATTATGCCGTCGTAACGATGAGCGCAGCCGCGCGGCATTGCGGGCGGCACGGGCCCAATGCGGCCCGCGTTTCAGCGCAGCAGTTGGCCGATGAAACCGGCCTGCCCGCACCCACGGTGCAGAAGCTGGTGAGCAAGCTCTCTGCGGCTGGCCTGCTGAAAGCGGTGCGCGGCGCAGGCGGCGGGCTTAAGCTGGCACGTCCCGCCGCGGCGATTACGCTGGCCGATATCGTCGAAGCGGTCGAAGGGCCGATCGCGCTAACCCCGTGCAGCGACAATGGCCGCCATGATTGCACGCTCGAACATGCCTGCGCAGTGCGCCCGCATTGGCCCGCTGTCGATGCGGCGCTGCGCGATGCGCTCGCCGGATTTTCTCTGGTCCAGCTATCGCGCCCTCTTATTAAACCCATTCCACTCCCGGTGACCCTATGAACGAACTAACTGAAATAAAGGATCTGGCAGCACGCGAAGCTGCCGACAAAGCCGCCGATTACGAGCACGGCTGGTCTTCAGATATCGAGCAGGAATATGGGCCAAAGGGTCTTTCCGAAGACACCGTGCGCTATATCTCGGCCAAGAAGGACGAGCCCGAATGGATGCTCGAATGGCGGCTTAAGGCTTATCGCCATTGGCTAACCATGCCCACGCCCGAATGGGCCAAGCTCAACATCCCGCCGATCGACTATCAGGAATCGTATTACTGGGCCGCCCCCAAAACCAAGCCCAAGCTGGGCAGTTTGGACGAGGTTGATCCAGAAATTCTGCGCATTTATGCCAAGCTGGGAATTCCGCTAGAGGAGCAAAAAGTGCTCGCCGGCGTCGAAGGCGCACGGCGCGTGGCGGTCGATGCGGTGTTCGACAGCGTCTCGGTCGCGACCACTTTCCGCAAGGAATTGGAGCAAGCAGGCGTGATCTTCCGCTCGATCAGCGAGGCGATACGCGAATATCCTGACAAGGTGCGCCAGTGGCTCGGCAAGGTGGTGCCGGTGCGTGATAACTATTTCGCGGCGCTCAATTGCGCAGTCTTTTCGGATGGCACCTTCGTTTATATCCCCGAAGGCGTGCGCTGCCCGATGGAGCTCTCCACCTATTTTCGCATCAACGCGGAAAATACTGGCCAGTTTGAACGCACGCTGATCATTGCCGACAAGGGCAGCTATGTGTCCTACCTTGAAGGCTGCACCGCGCCGATGCGCGATGAAAACCAGCTTCACGCCGCCGTGGTCGAGCTGGTTGCGCTCGATGATGCAGAGATCAAATATTCCACGGTGCAAAATTGGTATCCCGGCGATGCCGAGGGCAAGGGCGGCATTTTCAACTTCGTGACCAAGCGCGCACTGTGCCAAGGCGCGCGCAGCAAAGTCTCGTGGACCCAGGTTGAAACCGGCAGCGCGGTTACGTGGAAGTATCCTTCCTGCGTTCTGAACGGCGATGATTCGGTCGGCGAATTTTACTCGGTTGCGGTGACCAACAATTATCAGCAGGCCGATACGGGCACCAAGATGATCCACAATGGCAAGCGCACCCGCTCGACCATCGTCTCCAAAGGCATCTCGGCGGGCCATTCAAACAACACCTATCGGGGCCTTGTCCGTGTCGCCCCGCAGGCAGAGGGCGTGCGCAATTTCACCCAATGCGATTCGCTGCTGCTCGGCGCGGACTGCGGCGCGCACACCGTGCCCTATATCGAAGTGCGCAATCCTTCGGCGCAGATCGAGCACGAGGCGACCACGAGCAAGATCAGCGATGATCAGATGTTCTATGCGATGCAGCGCGGGCTGGCGCAGGAGGAAGCCGTGGCCCTGATCGTCAACGGTTTCGCGCGCGACGTGCTAAAGCAATTGCCGATGGAATTCGCAGTCGAAGCGCAGAAGCTGCTCGGCATCAGCCTTGAAGGTTCGGTCGGTTGAGCGACGCGCCTACCCTTCTGGTCCGCCCGGTTGCGCGCGCCGATGCTGCGGAACTTGCGGAATTGCTCAACGCGATCATTGCGGCGGGCGGCACCACCGCGCTGGAAGAGCCGTTCTCGCCCGGCGTGCTTGATGCCTGCTATCTCACTGGCCCCGAAGTGCTCTGCTGCTTTGTCGCCGAGGATGACGATGGCGCGCTGCTCGGCTTTCAAACGCTGGGCCGCTATCCAGACCTGCCCGACGATGTTGGTGATATCGGCACTTTCGCGCGTATCGACGCTGCCGGGCGCGGCGTTGGCCACGCATTGTTCGCAGCCACGCATGCTTGGGCCACCGAACGCGGCCTTGCGGCACTCAATGCCACGATCCGCGCAGACAACCCCGTCGGCCTCGCGTTTTACACCAAGCTGGGTTTCACAGACCACGACGTTATCACCGAGATGCCGCTCGATAGCGGCAAACTGGTCGACCGCGTGCGCATGCGGTTCGTGCTGGAGGCTGAGGCTGAGGCTGAGGCTGAGGCTGAGGCTGAGGCTGAGGCTGAGGCTGAGGCCGAAGTCGCGGTTGCAGTGGAAGCCGAGATTGAACCGGAGGCTGAACCAGAGGTCGAGGCACTGGCACTGGCATCTGTTGAAGAACAGGTTGATTTCGAAGCTGAGCATGAGCCTGAATTTGAGGATGAGGCCGAGGCCCTGTTCGAAATAGAACCGGAACTAGAACCCGAAGCAGAGGCAGAAACTGCTCCTGACATTGCCACCGAAACGGAAACCGAAACCGAAACCGACGCCGACACCGCCGCCAAAACAAAGCTCACGCTCCGCCCCGCCGGCAGCGCCACCACCCCGCCGCTCCAGCGCAAGGGGCGCGGCTGGAACATCGCCGAATCGCGGCTCGATACGCTGCATGACACCGCACGCGAAATGCGGCGTAATCCCAGCCCGGCGCATGTCCGGCTGGCCGATGCGCTCATCGCCGCCAATCTGGGCAAATATCGCTTCCGCAGCCAAACGGTGATCGGCTCGGCCATCGTCGATTTCGCGTGCCAGCCGCTGCGCATGGCGATCGCGCTCGATGAAGCTGATGCGGTTAACCCCGCATTGGAGCGCCGCCGCGACAAAAGCCTAGAGGAAGTGGGCATCAAAGTGCTGCGCATCCCCGCCGCCGAAGTGCTGGCCAACACCGAAACCGTCGTTCAGGCGATTCTGGCCGACATGAAAGCCCGCTACGAAGGGCAACGCGCCCGCCCCAGCTACACCCAAGCCCGCCCCGCCACCGCCGGCCGCGCGCGCGCCAAGAGCAGCTACAGGAAATAATCATGCTAAAAATCGACAATCTCTCCGCCACTGTTGCGGACAAGCTCATCCTCAAGGGCCTATCGCTCACCGTGAACGCGGGCGAAATCCATGCGATCATGGGGCCGAACGGCGCGGGCAAATCGACGCTAGGCTACACGCTGGGCGGGCGACCCGGTTACGAGGTGACTGGCGGTTCGGTGGAATTTGACGGGCAAGACCTGCTCGCGCTCGCGCCGCATGAACGCGCTGCGGCAGGGCTGTTCCTTGGCTTTCAATATCCGGTTGAGATTCCTGGCGTGTCCAATGTGCAGTTCTTGCGCGAAGCCTTGAACGCGCAGCGCGGGCACCGCGAGGAAGCGCCGCTGTCGGGGGCCGAGTTCCTCAAGCTGGCGCGAGCGCAGGCCGGGATGCTCAAGTTCGACATGGAAATGCTCAAGCGCCCGGTCAATGTCGGCTTTTCGGGCGGCGAGAAAAAGCGCGCCGAGATGGTCCAGATGGGCATTCTCGCGCCAAAGCTGGCGATTCTGGACGAGACCGACAGCGGCCTCGATATCGACGCGCTGCGGATCGTGGGTGATGGCATCAACGAAATCATGCGCAAACCGGATAAAGCAGTGATCCTGATCACGCATTATCAGCGACTGCTCGACTATGTGACCCCCGATTTCGTCCACGTGCTCGCGGGCGGGCGCATCGTCAAAACCGGCGGACCCGAATTGGCGCACCAGCTTGAGAACGAAGGCTATG
>JBBRXQ010000257.1:0-4371 GCA_038238515.1 Sphingomonadales bacterium
GGCGGCATCCAAGCCCCCAGCAGCAGCGCCCCCCAATATGATCCTGCGGTCGAATATCGCGCCGGGATTTCTGCGCTTGAAGCAAAAGATTTCAAAAAGGCCAAATCATCCTTTGACCATGTGCTTTCGGTGACGGCGATCGATGCCAATGTCCAATATCTGGCCGGAATGGCACGCACCGGGCTGGGCGATATGAAGGGCGCGCGTAAGTTTTACGCCAAGGCGGCCAAGCTCGATAAAACGATGGTTGCAGCATGGCGTGATCTTGGCTTGACCGATGCCGGTTTGGGCAACCCTGCCAAGGCCGAGGAATCGCTGGCCGCAATCCGCAGCCAGCGCAGCGCCTGCGCCGAAACCTGCGCAAATGCTGCCGATCTCAAGGCTGCGGATGAAGCCATCGCGGCGGCGCTGGCCAGCGCCCAATCATCTGCAGCAAAACCAACAGCGATGGCTTTGCCAGCGGGCGGCCTGCTGCTCGCGTCCACCGGCTTTGGCGATGATCAGTATCTAACCGCTGTCTCGCTCATTAATGAGCGGCGCTATGAAGACGCCATCGTGTCGCTCAAAGCAGCACAACGCGTGTTTGGCGCTCACCCCGACATCCTGACGTATCTGGGCTTTTCCAATCGCAAGCTTGGGCGATATGAAGCGGCGGAAACATACTACCGCGCTGCGCTGGCGTCGGCACCGGGCCATCGGGGCGCGACCGAATACTTTGGCGAATTGATGGTGGAACGGCGTGATCTTGCAGGCGCCAAGCGGATGCTGGCCACGCTCGATGCGCAGTGCCGCTTTGGCTGCACCGAGGCGGAGGAGCTTCGCGGATGGATCGCCGCTGGTCATTCGCCGCACTCGCTTTAAGCGCCGCATTCGCTTCAACCGCTGGGGCCATTCCGGTCGCGTTTCCGCTGCTGCGCGAAATGCGCTGGATCGCGGCAGATGTGCCGCGCCACAAGCTGGTGCAGCTGCTCACCACGCGCCCGGCTGCTTGCCTCGCCCCGCCCGCTAACGCCGCGAACGCTGACCAGATCGCCATCGGGCGCGCCGTGTTTGCCGCACCTTTGCTGCTCGGCGGACAGGCCGCGCGCTCTGGTGTATCGTGCGCCGCATGCCATGTCGGCGGCAGAGGCAACGTGCATTTTGTGTTCCCCGGCGTTTCCGGAATGCCTGGCACTGCCGACGTAACGAGCTCGCTGTTCAGCAGCCATCGCGGCGACGGGATTGTGAACCCTAAGCCCATTCCCGATCTTGCCGCCGACACGCCCAAGATCAGCCACGATCCGGCAAGCCCGGCGCTGCGCACGTTCCTTCGCGGGTTGATTGTTGAGGAATTTGACGGGCTCGAACCGCCTGCGCGGATCCTTGATGGCCTTGCCGCCTATGTCCGCGCGCTGCGCAGCGATTGCGGCGGCACCGAGCAGCGCGGTGTCACTGACGAGGCGGAAGACGCGATCGCAGCGGTCATGGCCGCGCGCGGCGCGCTCGCTGCCAAAGACCCCGCATCGGCACACTTGCTCATCGGCGCGGCAAGATCGGCGCTGGGGCGGATCGACGAACGCTTCACCGCTCGCCCCGATATTGCAGCCCTGCTGATGCGCCGCGACGGCGAGTTGCGGCGCCTGCAAGTGGATCCATCAGTTGGAAAACTAATACGCTGGGCATCACAAATGCGCCGCGACAATGCAGTGATGCGCGCGGCAGAGTTCGGCTCGCTCTATGCGCCCGCCACGCTAGAACGCGCATTGGCTTCAGCAGCCGGGAGCGCATCAAAGCAATAAGGTTCTGTGCCCGAATCAGTCTCCCTCGTTGTTCGGGATCCCGCCCAACATCACGAGCATGACTGCGATCAAAATGAACGCGAACACTATCGCAGGCCAAAACGCGAACTGAGTTGCCAAGTTCGCTTCGCCAAACTTGTTGAGCCCAAGGCTCAAGCCGCGATTGGTGGCCAGCGCGCCGAAAGTGTAAAAAGCGGTGTTTCCCCAAGCCGCTCCCAAACTGCCATTGGCGACAAATTTGCGCTTCGCCTCGGTCAGCGACAGCTTGGGCAAGATCGCTGCAAAGAGCAGAACCATCAAACCGTTCATCAAGCAGCCTGTGTGGATTGCCCTCCAGCGCGAAGGATCGCCGGGAAATTCCAAGGGAATCGAGATCGGCAATGGCGACAGCGAGATCGCGCCAAGCAAGCTGAACAAGTAAACAAATCCGGAAAACAACCCGAACAGGCAGACCAGCAGGCCGTGCCTCATCATGCGCCGCTCAAGCATAGTTTGCATCGATGATTCCCCTTGGAGTCAAACTAATCGCTTTGGATGGGGATGCAAGGATGCGCAAAGAATAGCGTTTTGGGATTTGTATAACGATGATACACTTCGAGACGGAGGATGCTGATCATGGTCAATGAAAACACCGCTTTTCCGGCTGATCACCCGATGGATTCGATCCCTGTTCGCGCGCTCGATTTTGATATGGCCGAGCTGGGCGAAAGCGGCGCAGTTTGGAGCAGATCGTCGCCCGAGTTCGCGATCTTCATCAACGCCCTTGGTCTACACGTGCCCTATTTCGAGCGGTATCTGGTCCGCTCAATGGTGCGTGCAAGACCCATGATCACCGATAACAAGCTGCGCGCAGATCTCGATGCCATCGTTGGCCAAGAAGCGCATCACGCGCGCAATTTCATCGCCTTTAACCGCTATCTGGCCAGCCGTTATCCGCGCGTGGGCGCACAAATCGAGCATGCGAAGGACTATTTTCAAGCCCGATCAAAGCATGATGATCTGCGGCTTCAGGTAGGTTTTACAGCAGGGTATGAAACCTTCACCTTTCTGGCCGGGATGATCATCCTTGAAAACTATGATCGCTGGCTGAAAGATGCCGATCCGATGATGAAGGCCATGTGGATTTGGCATCAGGTTGAAGAAGTTGAACACGGCGCAGTTGCGTTTGAGGTCTACCAAGCATTGCACGGCGCGGATGAATGGTTTCGCAAGTGGATGATCTTCAAAGCATTAACGCATATCGTGGCAGAAACGCTCCCAGCGTATTTTCACATGTGTAAAGTCGAAGGCCGGATGCGCACACCGGCGTCTGTGCTGAAATCAAGCTGGTTTGTGTTTTCAACCCTCGGGCTGATGGCATGGCATGCGCTGCCCACATTCTCGAAGAACTATCACCCCCGCCGGCATCCCTTGGCGACAACCAAACAAAACCCGATCGCCACAGCATGGCGGCGCTATGCCGCAGCAGACGGCGATGTTTTGCGGCTGGATAGTGCTGGTATGAGCAGGTTGATGTCGCGGTGACAGGGTGCTGACGCCCTAACCACTGCTCGTCTCCCGTTTGCTTATCCTCGCAGCACCGCAATATGCTCCGGCCCGATGCCGCAGCAGCCGCCTAGCACGCTGGCTCCCGCTTCGGTCCATGCGCGTGCAAACGCGGCATAGCCTGCGGGTGTCAGATCGGCGCGGATCGGGCTTAGCCCCGTATTTGCCTCGGCCTCGGCGCTCATCGGCGGAAAGGCATTGGCATAGACACCCAGACGGATGGTGTTTGCGCCCAGCGCAATGCGCGCTTCATCCAATGCGTCTGCCATCACTTCAGGCTGACTACAATTGAACAGCAGCGCCTCCGCGCCCAGCCGCGCGGCTAGCAGTGCCGCATCGCGCACCCGCTCGCCCGAGCGCAATTGCGGCGGAGCGCCGGGTTCTTCGTCCTGCAAGGTGAACGAAAGCCACAGCGGCTTGCCCGTTTCTGCCACCAGCTCAGCAACCAGTTCGGCCTCGGCCATGGTGGAAAGTGTTTCGGCCTGCCAATGATCGATGAACGGCGCGAGGCCAGCAATCAGCACACCCAGCACCCTTCGCGCGCGCTCCAGATCGACAAGATCGGGGCGATAGGAACCGCATACCGGCGGCAACGATCCCGCCACGCGCACGCCTTGGCCATTTGGTCGGCCTGCCCCATCCGCCGTCTCACGCGCCAGCTTTCCCGCCAGCGCGGCGAGCGATGCGCCCATTTCGGCAAACCGCTCCTCGCCGATATGAAACGGCACCACCGCATAAGAATTGGTGGTGATCACATCGGCCCCGGCATCGATATAGGCCTGATGCACGCGGCTCACGAATTCGGGCGCTTCGATCAGCGCCAGCGCCGACCATTCGGGCTGGCGAAACGGCGCGCCGCTGCGCTGCAATTCGCGGCCTGTGCCGCCGTCGAGGATCAGCATATCTGGCGCGTCCATGGTCAATATCCTTCAGCATTGCCCATTGGCAGGCGCGGATCGATCGCGCCAAAAAGCGCGGCGGGCGGGATCGGCACGCCCTCATCATCCTCAGCCTCTGTTGGCAAACCCATGATCTTGGGACCGCCCAC
>JBBRXQ010000258.1:0-4340 GCA_038238515.1 Sphingomonadales bacterium
CGCAAACGACGTGGTCAATCCCGCCGCGAAGACCGACAAATCATCGCCAATCTATGGCATGCCGGTATTCGATGTCGATAAAGCCAAGACGATCATGTTCATCAAGCGCTCGATGGGCGGGGTCGGCTATGCCGGCGTCGACAACGATGTGTTCTACATGGACCAAACCATGATGCTCCTCGCCGACGCTAAGAAAATGGTCGAGGATATCGTCAAGGCGCTCAACCACTAATGCGCCCGGTGCTGGCTGCGATGCTTGTGCTCGCGGCCAGCACCGGCTGCGTCTCCAAACTCGCCGAAAGCCGCGTGCGTTCGGCGCTCATCGACGCCGGACTGTCTGAGCCAAACGCCGCCTGCATGGCCACGCGCATGACCGACCGCCTCTCGATCGCCCAGCTAAGGCGCTTGGAAGTGCTACAATCGCCCAAACGCTCGCTCGCGGACTATGTGTTCGCCGTCCGGCGGCTAAGCGATCGCGAATTGCTCAACGTCACAGCCAGCTCAGCGGCATTGTGCGCCACTGGTTTTGCGCCGGAAAAGCGCTAACGGTTGACTTGGCTGCGTCATGCGGCAAGCTGGGCGAATGAAAACGCTGAAAACCGCTGCCGCCTTGGTAATAGCACTCGCAACCTCCACTCCAATCTATGCGCGCACGATCGAGGTAGCGGCGGGTCCTGATGCTGGAGCCCGGCTGCAAGAAGCGCTTATTACCGCGCAAAAGGGCGATGTGATTGCGATCGGCGCGGGGCGGTTTGCGCTGGCTGACGGGCTTTCGCTCGATGCCGATGGGGTAACTGTGCGCGGCGCGGGAATGTACCAAACTGTGCTCGATTTTGGCGGGCAAAAGGGCGCGGGTGAGGGGCTGCTGGTCACTTCGGACGACGTTACGTTGCGCGATTTCGCGGTTGAAGACGCTCACGGCGACGGCATCAAATCAAAAGGCGCGGACCGCATTGTTTATTACCGCGTCCGAGTAACGTGGAGCGGTGGCCCCAAAGAAACCAATGGCGCCTATGGATTATATCCGGTTGAAAGCACCGGGGTTCTAATCGATGGCGCGGTAGTGCGCGGGGCTTCAGATGCAGGCATTTACGTCGGGCAAAGCCGCGACATCACTGTGCGCCATTCGCTGGTGATCGAAAATGTTGCTGGGATCGAAATTGAAAACAGCCGCAACGCGCTTGTCACTGGCAATTTCGTAACGCGTAACACCGGCGGCGTGCTGGTGTTCGATCTGCCTTCGCTCCCGGTAATGGGTGGCGGCAACACGTTGATCGAGAAAAACCTGATCGTCGCCAACGATACGCAGAATTTCGCGCCCAAAGGCAATATCGTCGCCTCGGTGCCCACCGGCACGGGCATCATGATTATGGCTAACGACGGCGTTTTGATCGAGAGCAATACACTCGAAGACAATCCAACCGCGCAGATCATGGTCATTTCCTACCCGCGCACGTTTAGCGATGCGCGCTACAATCCTTTGCCGCGCAACGTTGTGATCGGCGCAAATGGTGTGCGTGGGGGCGGTAATCGTCCCGAGCTGCCCGGCGGCGCGGCGCTGGCCGCGGTATTTGGCGGCGCATTGCCTCCAGTGATCTGGGATGGGGTCGGCCTTGCGGCAGGAACGCTCGCGGTCGATGCTTCGCTGGCCGGGGTTTCGCTTAATATCCCCGCGCAAGGGGCAGGGGCCGCATCCGCCAAACCTGCGCCGCTTGTTGTGCCTGCCACTGGACGAAGGGTCGATCGCGCCTCAGTTGGAGCACCGGCCGCGCTGGAATCCCGGCTTAGCCAGTGAAGCGTGTTTTGGCATTGGCGGCGCTAATGCTGGCGCTGGCCGGGGCTGCTAAGCCAGCGCAGCTGACGCCGGTGAGCGATACAGCGATCCTCGCCGATGATTTTCCGCAAGCGCTGAGTACCTTCGGCTTCTTCAGCGATCTGGCGCGGCAAACCCCGACATCGGGCGTCATTCCCTATCGGCTTAACACGCCGCTCTGGTCAGATGGCGCTGAAAAACTGCGGTTCGTTTATGTGCCCTCCGGCGCGCAGGCTCTCGCCGCAGGTGATGGGCTGCTCGATCTCCCGGTGGGAGCCGCATTGATCAAGACATTCGCGTTTGAAACAGCAGGCAAGCAGCGACTTATTGAAACACGGGTGCTGTTGCACCGGGCTTCGGGATGGACCGCGCTGCCCTATCGCTGGAATGACGAACAAACCGAAGCGCGGCTCGCGCTGGCGGGTGCACGGATCGACCTCACCACACCGGCGGGCGAAGCGATCAGTTATGCCATTCCCAACAAAAACCAGTGCAAGGAATGCCATGCATTGGGCGGTGCGGTAACACCGATTGGTCCCAAAGCGCGCAACCTTGTGGCATCGTGGCTGGCAGGACTACATAATGCGGGCAAGCTTGATGCGGTGCCGGTGGTGCCAGTACGCCTGCCATTGTGGGAGGCGCGCGACGCCGCGCCGCTGGCGCAAGCGGCACGCGGCTATCTCGATGTTAATTGCGCGCATTGCCACAATCCACAAGGATCGGCATCGAACTCGGGCCTCGATCTGCGTTTTCAGCAGGATGATCCAGCGCGCTACGGGGTCATGAAACGCCCGGTCGCCGCAGGGCGCGGCGCAGGTCTTTTTGAATTCGATGTGGTGCCGGGGGACCCTGCGCATTCGATCCTGACGTACCGGCTTGCCAGCACCGAAGGCGGCATCGCCATGCCCGAGCTGGGCCGCGCCAGCGCCGATCATGCCGGGCTCGATGTCGTTACACGCTGGATTGCCGCAATGAAGCGCTAAGCGGGTTAGCGAGAAAGCCAGACGATATCTGCAATTGCGGCAAGGAATTATAGCGCCAATGCCCAAAACGCCCACTGCGCCCGCCTGAAAAACAATTTTCCTACAGGACCGCAAAAATGCATGCCCTCAGCATGATCATTCCCCGCCAATTTTTGCTCTGCGCAGCCGTTACAGCGCCTTCGCAGGTGGCTCGGAAGGGGGTTCGCAGTTTCGCTACTAGGACTGTGTCAACTATGTCAACTTCGTAAGAAAACCCGACAGTGCCGAGGCCATTTGCGACCGCAAGTTGGGGCCACTGCTGGACGATGGCTGGTCTGCCGCGTAAGGCGCTGGCCGAGGATTCTCGTTTCCAAGGGTAGTGACTTTGCGCAAAATCGGTTTGATCGGCGGGATGAGCTGGGTATCCACCCGCACCTACTACGAGCATATCAACCGCGCGGTGCAGGCGCGCACCAGCATGCTGTCCAGCGCGCCGCTGCTGATCGAGAGCCTCGATTTCAGCCAGCTCGCTGCGCTATCCACGCCGGACGAGTGGAAGCACGCCAGCACTGTGCTCAGCGAAAGCGCCAAACGGTTAGAGACCGCCGGGGCAACTGCGATCTTGATCGGGGCTAATTCGATGCACAAAGTGTATGACGCGGTCGCCGCTTCGGTTGGCGTGCCGATCATCCATATCGCCGATGTGGTGGGCGCAAAAATGCGCGCAGATGGCGTGACCAATGCGGTGCTGATCGCTTCGCGCAATGTGATGATGGAGAGCTTCTATCGCAAACGTCTGGTCGCTCACGGAGTCAGCCTGATGCCCCCGGTGATGGACAATGTCGCCGAGTTTGACCGGATCATCTATGAAGAACTCATGCAGGGCAAGGCTACCCGCGCGGCCGAACGCACCTTCAAGACCTTCATCACTACGATGGATCAGGCCGGCGCGCAGGCGGTTGTGCTGGGCTGCACCGAGCTTGATATGGTAATCGACGTTGATGCCAATGTCCTGCCGGTCTATGATGGCACCCGCATCCACGCCGAGGCAGCGGTCGATTGGATTTTAGGCGCAGAGTGAGCATTCAGGCATCCTACGCGGCGGACCCGGCGGCATCGCGCGGCCGCGAATTTGGGCTTGAAACGCAAACCGAGCGAGGCCCGCGCACCGCGTTTCAGCGCGACCGCGACCGGATCATCCACTCCATTGCGTTTCGCCGCCTGCGCCATAAAACGCAGGTCTTCATCGCTCCCGATGGTGATCACTACCGCGTGCGGCTCACCCATAGCTTAGAAGTCGCGCAGATCGGGCGGGTGATCGCCCGCGCGCTGGGGCTGGATGAAGATCTGACCGAGGCGCTTTGTCTAGCGCACGATATCGGCCATCCCCCCTTCGGTCATGCTGGCGAAAGCGCTCTGCAAGAAGCGATGGCGCAGCACGGCGGGTTTGACCATAACGCGCATACCTTGCGCTTGTTGATGCGGATGGAGAGCTCTTATCCGGAGCACGACGGGCTTAACCTCAGCTGGGAAATGCTCGAGGGGCTCGCCAAGCACAATGGCCC
>JBBRXQ010000259.1:0-4291 GCA_038238515.1 Sphingomonadales bacterium
AGGCCTTAGCCGAAGCCCCGGCAGCGACGCCTGTTTTCTTACAAGTTCCGATCTATCCCTTGAGCGATGACAGAACGGATCACCAATCAGCAGTCGACTTTGGCGAAGGTTTTCTTCTCACCGCCGACACGACTAACTGGTTTGCGGCTGCTTATCAGCCCAAACTGGGCGACAAACGCGCTTATCCGATCTATGGTGATCACACCAAGACCCCGCCGACTGTTTTGGTAACAGCGGGCCTCGATCCGATCCGCGACAGCGGCAGGGTCTATGGCGTTGAACTTATCCGGGCTGGAACCGAGGTTGTATTCCTTGAAATGAAGGGCACAATCCACGGCTTCGCCCAAGTGCGCAAAGCGATCCCGAGCGCGCAAACCGATCTTCATTCGATCTTTGCGGCGGTCAAACTGCTGCTTGGAAGGGCCACATGAGCGACAATTACGATAACCTTCCCTATCGCCCCTGCGTAGGGGTTATGCTGGTCAACGCCCATGGCCGCGTGTTTGTTGGCAAGCGCATCGACAACAAGGAAGGCGATGCTTGGCAAATGCCTCAAGGCGGAATCGATGAAGGCGAGGACCTTCATCCCGCCGCATTGCGCGAGTTGTGGGAAGAAACTGGGATCGGCGCGGACCTGGTTACGATCCTTGCCGAAAGCCGCGATGAGCTATTCTATGATTTGCCGGCCGAGCTGCTGGGTAGATTTTGGGGCGGCCGCTTTCGCGGCCAACGCCAGCGCTGGCTCTTGCTGCGTTTCACAGGAGAGGATCATGCGATCAATCTAGACGCGCATGATCATCCAGAGTTTCTCGAATGGAAATGGGTCGAGCCCGAAGCTCTGCATGAGCTTATTGTACCGTTCAAAAAGCGCGTTTACCGGCAAGTGGTAGAGGAGTTTCGCCCTTTAATTTGACCGACATAGCATGCTGATTGTCTCAGCAGCCCAAGGTTGCGGTCAATTGGCCTCAACCTTGGGTGCGGGCTTGATCGCCTCGGCGGTGACTACTTTGGTCGCCGGGCCCTTGGCGATCACCGCAGCAAGCTGTGTTACCTCAGGGCAAGACTTGCCACACAAACCTTGGAGACGCCCAAGGTTGACCCTGGCTTTGTCCAGCGCGCCCTTTTCGGCCAATGCCCCGCCCTCACCCAAGATCGCTGCAAGGTTGTTCGGCTCACGGGCGAGCGCCTGACGATAGTAATGGATCGCTTTTCCTTGCAATCCGCTGCGACGTGCAGCTTCACCCAAAGCAAGATACGTCGCCGGATATGCGGGATTGATGGTAAGTGCTGCCTCAAAATCGTCAATCGCCGCATTGATCTCGCCTTGAGCCAATTGAGCGCGCCCGGCTTCGAGCAAAGACTGAGTCTTAGGGTCGGTAACATCGTTCACTTTTGCCGCCCCCGTGCTGGCAGAAACTACGGCGAGCAGTGACAAGGCAAGTGTGACCGGAAAATAACGCATCAAAAACTCCATCAGCCGGCCCGCTGGCTTCGAGGTTCGACCGGATTCCATAAGTTACTCGATATCACAAGCGCCGGAGGGTTGTGAAGAAAAAGCCGTCGGTTCCGTCGGTATAAGGGGTTAACCGAAGACCTGGCCCATGCGTTGTTCCAGCAGGTGCGCCGGAATTGGCGACAACCCAGCCACTCATCTCGGACAAAAAGCCGCGCACGACATCCGCACCTTCTTCGTCCAGCAACGAGCAGACAACATAGGTCAACCGTCCACCCGGCTTCACGAGCTGCGCGCCAAGCCGCAATATAACTGCTTGGGTTGCACCGTAGCGGGCGATGGCCGCCGGAGAGAGCCGCCAGCGCGTTTCCGGGCTGCGGCGCCAGGTGCCTGTGCCAGAACACGGCGCATCAACAAGCACGGCATCGGCCTCACCTAACCAATCCGCCAGCGCTTCGGTCTCCCGGCCTGGATCAAGCAGCCGCGTTTCGGCCAAAGCGCCTGCACGCGCGGCGCGTCCCGGCAGCCGCGACAGGCGCGCTCGGTCGATATCGCAGGCCAGCAATCGGCCGCGGTTTTCCATCGCGGCAGCCAGAGCGAGCGTCTTGCCCCCGCCCCCTGCGCATAAATCGACCACTGCTTCGCCAGGGCGCGCATCGAGCGCTTGGCAGGCCAGCTGACTGCCGCTGTCCTGCACCTCAAACAGACCTTCGCCAAATGCATCCCAAGCCTCGACATTGGTTCCGGCGGGCAAACGCAAGCCGTCGCGCGCAAGCGTAGGTTCGGACGCTGTGGGCAGCAGCGCGGCAAGCTCTTCGCGCGAAATGCGCAGCCGGTTTGCGCGAATATCAAGCGGCGCGCGTGCCAGCAGCGATGCTTGCTCATCGGGCGTCAGGCCGCTCGACGCCAAGCGTGCTTCTAGCCACACGGGCGCAATGCCGCCGCCTGCTACCCGCTCTCCCGAACCAATCGGCGGAGGGCCATAATTGATCCCGTCAAACAACGCCGTAAGCGCGGGATCGTGGGCGGCCAAGCGGAGAACGGCAGCGCGCCCGCTAACAGGCACCTCGCCGCATGCACGGATGGCCTGCCAAACCAGATCGCGGATTGCGCGGCGGTCTTTCGAGCCGACAAAGCGTCGCGTGCGAAACCATTCCGCCGCTATCCTCTCGGCCGAAGCGCCTTGATTGCGTGCGGCCGCAATCACCGCGTCGAGGATCTCTATTGCAGCTTGCACGCGCGCTGACGGGGTCATGCCAAACCCTGCACGTTCTGCTTCGCAATAGTGACGATCGCCCGTTTAGCGCGAGGGATAATTCGGCGCCTCACGCGTGATCGAAACGTCATGCACATGGCTTTCTTGAAGGCCTGCATTGGTGATGCGGACAAATTTGGCATTTTTGCGGAGATCTTCAATCGTGCGGCTTCCAGTGTAACCCATCGCCGCCTTGATGCCCCCCACAAGCTGGTGAATCACATCTTTGGCATGTCCTTTGAAAGGCACTTGGCCTTCGATGCCTTCTGGCACGAGTTTCATCGAATCCTTGATTTCCTGCTGGAAGTATCGATCGGCCGATCCGCGCGCCATCGCGCCGACCGAGCCCATTCCGCGGTAGGATTTGTATGCCCTGCCTTGATACAAAAATGTTTCGCCCGGCGCTTCCTCCGTGCCCGCCAGCATCGAGCCAATCATGATTGTACTCGCACCTGCAGCAAGCGCTTTGGCCGCATCGCCCGATGTTCGTAGGCCGCCATCGGCGATTACCGGGATGTTCGCTTTCTCGGCCTCCTCGGCGCATTCCATCACTGCCGTCAGCTGCGGCACACCCACCCCTGCCACAATCCGTGTAGTGCAGATAGAACCGGGCCCGATACCGACTTTGATGCCATCAGCACCGGCATCGATCAAAGCGCGTGTAGCTTCGGCTGTTGCCACATTGCCTGCGATCACTTGCACAGTGTTCGATAGCCGTTTTAGCGCCTCCACCGCGCGCGCAACCTCTCGGTTATGCCCGTGCGCGGTATCGATAATGATCACGTCGCATTCGGCCTCGATCAGCGCTTGCGTGCGCGCAAAACCATTCTCGCCAACGGTTGTTGCTGCCGCCACCCTCAATCGACCAGCGGAATCCTTGGTCGCGTTGGGATAGGTGACAGCCTTTTCAATGTCTTTGACTGTGATGAGGCCAATGCAATGAAACTGATCATCCACAACAAGCAACTTTTCAATCCGCCGCTGGTGAAGCAGCCGGCGCGCCTCATCCCCCGTGGTGCCGAGCCCCACTGTAGCAAGATTCTCATGCGTCATAAGCTCGTGGACCGGCTGCGCCGGGTTGTCAGCAAACCGCACATCGCGGTTGGTCAGAATGCCGACCAGCGCGCCGCTGCGCTCAACTACCGGGATACCACTGATCCGGTGAGCCCGCATCAGCGCCTGCGCTTCGCCCAGAGTCGCATCAGGGGTGATCGTGATCGGATTGACCACCATGCCGCTTTCAAAGCGCTTCACCGCGCGCACCGCTGCGCATTGTTCCTCAACCGAGAGATTGCGGTGCAGCACGCCAATGCCGCCGACTTGCGCCATCACAATCGCCATGTCGGCTTCGGTCACCGTATCCATTGCTGAGGAAAGGATTGGGATGTTCAGGGCGATAGCCTGCGTCAACCGTGTGCGGGTGTCAGCCTCGGTTGGCAACATGTCCGAGGCGCCCGGGCGCAGGAGCACGTCGTCAAAAGTAAGGCCGAGGGGGATTTCCATGCGGGGCTGCCACTTCGAGAAAGGAAGATTCGTGGCGCCCCATGTAATCAAGCCACGCTAAAAGCGCTAGTGACTTAGGG
>JBBRXQ010000260.1:0-4291 GCA_038238515.1 Sphingomonadales bacterium
GGTTACACCTATCGCCATTCGCAATTGCCCGAGGGCGCAATCGTCGTCGCTGCCCGTTTTCGGGGCATCGCGGGCGAACCACAAGCGATCCAAGCCGAAATGGACCGCATCGCCGCCGCCCGCGAAGCGAGCCAGCCGCTGCGCAGCAAGACCGGCGGCTCAACCTTCAAAAACCCAGATGGCCACAAGGCATGGCAGTTGGTCGATCAAGCCGGATGCCGCGGCCTCACGCTCGGTGGCGCGCAAGTCAGCGAAAAGCACACCAATTTCATGATCAACACCGGCACCGCAACAAGCGCAGAAATCGAAGCGCTAGGCGAAAACGTCCGGCGGCGGGTGCTCGCGCATTCGGGCATTGGGCTCGAATGGGAAATTCAGCGCGTAGGCATGTTTGCCGGAGCGCCGGCCGGTCAAGTGGGTAAAGAATGACACTCCCCAAACTCCACATCGCCGTCCTGATGGGCGGCTGGTCGAGCGAGAGGCCGGTCTCGCTGCTCAGCGGCACCGGCGTCGCCGATGCGCTCGAAGCGCGCGGCCACCGGGTCACGCGGATTGATATGGACCGCGATGTTGCGCAGCGCCTTGCCGAAACCAAGCCCGATGTGGTGTTCAATGCGCTGCATGGCACGCCGGGCGAGGATGGCACGGTGCAGGGCATGATGGACCTGATGGGGCTGACATATACCCATTCGGGCCTCGCCGCCTCGGTGATCGCGATCGACAAGGAATTGACCAAGCAGACATTGGTGCCGCACGGCATCCCCATGCCCGGCGGGCGGATCGTTGCCAGCGAAGAGCTCTATCAGCGCGATCCGCTGCCGCGCCCCTATGTGCTGAAGCCGGTCAACGAAGGATCATCGGTGGGCGTGGCGATTGTCACAGCCGATGGCAATTATGGCCATCCGATCAGCCGCGACAGCATTGGCCCATGGCAAGAATTCGCCTCGCTCTTGGCCGAACCGTTCATTCGCGGGCGCGAGCTGACGACCGCCGTGCTCGTCAATAAGGCGCTGCTGGTCACCGAACTGCGCCCCAAATCGGGCTTCTATGATTTCGATGCCAAGTACACCGATGGCATGACCGATCACATCTGCCCCGCTGAAATCCCCGAAGACATCGCCGATGCTTGCAAAGACATTGCCCTGCGCGCGCACCGGCTGCTGGGCTGCAAGGGCACCAGCCGCTCTGATTTCCGCTGGGATGATGAGCAGGGCGTCGAGGGGCTGTTCCTGCTTGAGGTAAACACGCAGCCGGGCATGACCCCGCTGAGCTTGGTGCCCGAGCAAGCGCGCGCACTCGGCATGGATTATGGCGATCTGGTTGAGGCGATCATCGCGGATGCGCTCGCGGCTAAGGGGGAATAGCGGTGGCGCAAACCATCCGGCGCGGGGGCAAGAGCGCGCGGCGCACCGCAGCAGCAAGCGGCACACGGCGCAAAGTTGCCAGCGCGCGTCAGCAGACGACCTCGGTAATCGATAGCACGGTGCGCTGGCTTCCGGTGAGCGAGGAGACGCTTCACCGCATGCTTACGACAGCTTTTCTGGCCGGCACGGCGGTATTGGCTTGGGTTGTTGCGGGAATGGCAGGTGTGCCTGCCTTGGCCGAAGTGCAGATCGCGGCTCTTGCGGCCCGAACCGGGTTTGAGGTCAAGCGCGTAGAAGTTCGCGGGCTAAACCGCATGAACGAGCTTAAGATATATGAAAAGGTCCTGAGCGAGCGCGATCAGGCCATGTCACGGCTTGATTTGGCAGGCTTGCGGGCGCAGCTTCTTGAGCTGGCGTGGGTCAAAGACGCGCGCGTTTCGCGTCAGCTGCCCGATACGCTGGTGGTCGATGTGGTAGAGCGCGAACCCCATGCGGTGCTGCGCAAAGGGGACAAGTTCACCCTGATCGACAATACAGGGCATCCGCTGGAAACGATTAGCAGGGCGCGCGCGCGCGGTATGCTGGTGCTCACCGGCGAAGGTGCCAATTCCCGTTCAGAGGATCTTGGCGGCCTACTCGAAGCTGCCCCAGCGCTAAAACCGCAAGTGGCGCAGGCCGAGTGGATCGGCCATCGGCGCTGGAACCTAACCTTTAAATCCGGCCAGATCCTCGCGCTACCCGAAGGCGAGAAGCTGGCGGCTGCCGCCTTGCTCACCTTCGCGCGGATGGACGGGGTTGATCGGTTGCTTGGCGGCAAAGTCGCCAGCTTCGACATGCGCGCGCAGGACCGGACATACATGCTGGTTCCTGGCCGCGCCGCCGCTGCTGCCGCTCGCGCCCAAGAAGCCGCCGCTGCAAAAGTTACGGCAACTAACGCCGGTGCCCACTCGGGTGGCAAAACGGGTGGCAAAACGGATGCCAAAACGGGTGCTGGCAAGTCGCTCAGCTCAGGCGTGCCAGATAAAGCAGCCAGTGCTAACAAAGCCGTGAAGGATTAATGGCGGCATGGCGCATGGTCGCATCACCAAAGTCTATGCTGCCGTTAATCTGGGCTCGTTCCGCGTTTCAGCAATGATCGCCGGGCTTTCGGAAACCGGCGAGATGGTTGTGCTGGGATCGAGCCACCGCGCGGCGCAGGGGATCAAGCGCGGTTACGTAACCGACATGCAGGCCGCCACACATTCGGTGCGCGATGCGATCGAGCGGGCGGAAAAGATGGCCAATGCCAGCGTGCAAAGCGTGTGGATCGGTTGCGCCGGGGCGGGTTTAGCGAGCAGCACAGCGCAAGTCGAAGTCGACATCGGCGGGCGCAGGATTGAGCAGGACGATATCGAGCAGCTGCTTATGGCCGGCCGCGAAGTGATCCAGCCCGATGGACGAACTGTGCTGCATGCTCAGCCGGCACACTACACTCTGGACGGCGCGCATGGTGTGCCCAATCCTCGCGGGCTTCATGCAGAACGGCTTGCGGTCGATATCCATGTCATGCTGGCCGATGGCGCGCCGCTGCGCAATATCAGGGAAACGGTTGAAAATGCGCATTTGCGCGTTGAATCGGTGGTTTGCTCGCCGATCGCGGCGGGCCTCGCCTGCCTGACCCCGGAAGAGCGCGAATTGGGCGTAACGCTGGTGGAATTTGGCGCTGAGGTGACCACTGTTTCGCTCTATGCCGGGGGGATGCTGCGCGGCATGAAAGTGATCGCTTATGGTTCCGGCGATATCACGGATTCGCTGGCCTCGGCTTTTGGCATTCGCCGGTATCAGGCAGAGCGGCTGAAATGCATGGCGGGATCGGCGATTGCCAGCCCCGCCGATCACCGCGAGATGATCCCCGTCAATGCGCCCGGCGATCCCGAAGGCACAGGGCCGATGGCGCGCCATGCCGATGACAAAAATCGGGTGCCGCGCGCTGAGCTGATCTCGGTCATCACGCAGCAACTGGGGCATTTCACCGAAGAAGTGGCCAAGGCGCTCAAAGGGATGAATTTCGCTGGATCGCGCGGTCAGCAAGTTGTGCTGACCGGCGGCGGCGCACAATTGCCCGGGCTGGCAGATTACGTGCAGGCCGCGCTGGCGCGGCCGGTGCGGATTGGTGTTCCGCCCACAATGCTCGGGCTTCCGCCAGGCCATGCGACGCCCAGTTCGTCAACTCTGGTGGGCCTGATCCTTTATGCGGCGGCCGATCCGATCGATATTCGCTCAATCGGCCCGGCCCGTGATTCAGCAGGTTCTTACGCTGGGCTCGGCTTGGTAAACCGGGTTTACCGGGCTGTTCGCGAGTATTTTTGAGGATGCGCGGGGCAAAGCCTTCATGGTCAGCGGATTACCAGCGCGCCTTAAGCGATTCTACCTGTGGAAAAGCGCAGTTTTGCGTTGATTCGCTGAATCATTCCGTGCCAAAGCATGGCATAATATAGCGTAGTAATTTCTGCAGTAGCCACGACCGATACACACCCTGACGGGAGAGCGACATGAGCATCAACATCGGACCACCAGCGATTGACGAGTTGCGGCCTCGCATCATTGTAATCGGGGTTGGCGGCGCCGGGGGCAATGCCATTGGCAACATGATCAATGCCAAGATTGAGGGTGTTGAGTTCGTTGTGGTAAACACCGATGCGCAAGCATTGAACAATTCGATTGCGGAAAATCGCATCCAGCTTGGCCCCGATATCACTCAAGGTTTGGGCGCAGGCGCTCGTCCCGAGGTTGGCCGCGCTGCTGCCGAAGAAACGCTGCAAGAGTTGGAGCGTTCGCTTGAGGGCGTGCACATGTGCTTTATCGCTGCCGGCATGGGCGGCGGCACTGGCACCGGCGCTGCGCCCGTTATCGCAGAGGCTGCGCGCCGCAAAGGTGTTTTGACCGTA
>JBBRXQ010000261.1:0-4278 GCA_038238515.1 Sphingomonadales bacterium
CAGCCGGCATCGCCGCACTGCGCGCGCGTTATGATCATTTGCTGGGCACCGAACGCCCAGCGATCACCGAAATCGTCAGCTGGGCAGCGGGCAACGGCGATCGCAGCGAAAACGGCGATTACCTTTATGGCCGCAAACGCATGCGCGAGATCGACCGAGAGCTAACCTACCTCGCCCGCCGCATGAAAGATTCGCGCGTGATCGATCCGGCTAGCCAAGAAGACCAAACCCGCGTCCTGTTCGGCGCCACCGTCGAAATCGCCGACGAAGACGACAACCGCAAAGTGCTCACGCTGGTTGGCGACGACGAACAAGATGCCACCGCCAGCCGCATCGGCTGGAGCGCACCAATCGCTCGCGCGCTGCGCGGCGCAAAGGTGGGCGATCTGCGCAAGGTCCTGCTGCCGGGCGGGGAGAAGGAGTGGGAAGTTTTGGGGATTTCGTATCCGGGTGGGGGATGAGGCTTACGGGGACAATTAGCCTGATGACCTTGCAAACCGACCGCAAGGCACTCAGCGTCACTCCCACGATTTGACCTCAAAGATTTCCAAACCTGCTACGCTTGAAAATCAATAGCAGCGTCAAGCCATACGGAGTCCGAACATTGACGATCCGCCAAGCCACCATTGCTGATCTTGACCTGCTAGCGCCGCTGTTCGACGCTTACCGGCAGTTTTACAAGCAACCGTCTGATTTGGCGGCGACGCGGGCTTTCCTCGCTCTCAGGTTTGAGCATCAGCAATCCCTGATTTTCATCGCCTTTGAGGCAAAGCGCGCGCTCGGCTTCACACAGCTCTATCCCAGCTTTTCATCAACTCGGCTGACCCGCATGTTCGTGCTCAACGATCTCTATGTCAGCCCCCCCGCCCGCGGCCTTGGCACAGGCAAGGCCTTGCTAGATGCGGCTTGCTCGTATGGCCGCCAAGTGGGGGCCCGCCAGCTCTCGCTGCGCACCGCCACCGATAACACCACCGCCCAAGCCTTATACGAACGCGCGGGGTGGGTCCGCGATACACAATTCTTCACTTATGGAATCGCGCTCTAGGATTACGCCGCACGATGTCTGCTGGTGAAACCTTCGAGGCTCAATGCGTGACACGCCCCTCCCTCCGCGCTAACAAACCCCCAATGAAACCCAGCCGCTTCTTCATTATGCGCCACGGCGAGACAGTCTACAACGCCGCGCGCAGGCTTCAGGCGAACGACATACACACTCCGCTCACCCGGCTCGGCTGCGAACAGGCGGCGGCGATGGGCGAGGCTTTGCGCGGAGCGCTGGGCAACAAGCCTGATGTTACGCTGCATATCTCGGAAACCGGGCGCGCGCTGCAGACGGCGGCGCTGATCGCACAAGAGCTGGGGATCGATTGGTTCGGCGCGCTGCGCACGCATGATCTCAAGGAAATCGACATGGGTTCGTGGTGCGGGCGCACGTATGACGAGGTGGAGGCCGAGCTTGGCCCGATTGTCACTGCCGACCACCTGCTGCGCCCCGCTCCGGATGGCGAAGATTATCCTGCCATCGCGGCGCGGCTGAACAATTGGCTGGCCAATGTGGTGCACGATGGCCGCGATCATCTGGTAGTGATGCATGGCATTTCCAGCCGGGTGCTGCGCGGGATCATGGCGGGCTATCCGGTGCATCCTGAGCATGGCGTGCCGATCGCGCCTTCGCTGGTGCAAGGCTCAGTCGCGCTGATCGAAGATGGCGCGGAGAGCGTGTTTCTGGGCGCAAGTCGTGGCGCGGAGCACGCCTGATGGCCGAGATCATCAATCTTCGGATGGCGCGAAAGGCGGCTGCGCGCGGCAAGGCCGATGCGTCGGCGGCCGAAAACCGCGCCAAATTCGGGCGCTCTCGGGCAGAGAAAGCGGTTGTCACGCTGGATACAGATCGCGCCCGGCGTCTGCTCGATGGCGCGAAACGGGAAGATTGATGCGCACGACCAATGATGCCGCGACGGTGCGGCTTTATCATCTCAGCGATGGTCCCGATGGCGGCGCGGCGGAAACGCTGTTTTACGGCCCGTTGGCCGAAGCGCTTGAGATCGCCGCGCGGCAAAGCGAGGACGTGCAGGATGGGCTATTTCTGGCGACCGCCAACGATGTGATCGCCTATCTCGATCTAGCGGCGGATTGCTGATGCGGCGCGCGCTTCTGGCCTTGGTCATGATCGCTGCGCCTGCGCAGGCACGCGATAGCTTGGGCATCTGGAACGAATGGGGCGCGTTTCGCGATTCGGGCGTGCCGCGCTGCTATGCCATCGCCATGGCGCATGCCTCCAGCGGGCGCACCAATCAAAGCCAGCCTTATCTCAGCATCGGCATCTGGCCCAAGCGCGGGGTGCGCGGCGAAGTTCATGTCCACATGTCGCGCCGCCTAGCGGCGGGCGCAGAGGCCGTGCTGACGATCGGCTCTGACAAATATCCATTGCTCACAGGCGCCGGTGATGCATGGGCATCGGATAAGCGGATGGACGCCGCGATCATCGCCGCACTGCGCTCGGCCAGCAATCTGGCAATCAGCGCCCGCGCCGCCGATGGCCGGGTTTTCCGCGATCTTTACCACTTGGACGGCGCAGCCAGCGCGATGGATGCCGCTGCCTTGGGCTGCGCGCAAAATTAAACACAAACAGGCCGGGGTTGCCCCCGACCTGTCTGCAAACCCTAGCGGATTGGCTGTTTAGAAGCGCACGCCAGCGGTTGCCACGATCTGGTGGCGATCGGTGTCAATGCGGAAGCGATTGCTGTCGGGCGTTGCGCCGTTATAGTCAAACTCGCCGCGCTTGTAGCTCGAAAAGCGGTATTCAGCGCCCACGAACATGTTCTTGTTTAGCTTGTATTCCATGCCGGCACCGATGCGATAGCCATCGGTATCAAGGCGGCGGCTTTGGCTCACGCCACCATTAGCCAGTTCGACGTTGTAGCGCGCGTTGGTATAGCCGCCTTTGGCATAGACCAGCGCAGCAGGCGAGAGCGCGTAGCCAATGCGACCGCCAAAGTAGAGCCCGCGACCGGCCTTCACCCGGCCCAGCGTGAACGTGTTGGGCTGGCTGTTGTTGTTGTCATAGCTGGCAGAGCTGCCGGTGATTTCAGCATCGGCACCGATCGTCACGCGCGAACCCACCGCGAAATCATAGCCGATACCGCCGCCATAGACGACTCCATCGATCGACTGCTTGACGTTGTCGCTGTTGATATCGACCGTGCTGCCCGAGCGAATATGATCATAACCGGCGACCGCCTGAACGCGCAGACCCTGAAACGATGCAGCTGGGGTGGCTTCCTGCGCGAGCGCAGGGGTGGAGGCGGCGAAGGCGCTGCCAAGGGCGATAAGAGCGCAGATATTCTTCATGATGTAACTCCATTCACATTTTCAAACACTGGCGGGCGGCGTTGGTCGCCTGACAGTCGGGAGTAAAATGGCTGGGAGCAGGCATGGTTGCATGAACCTCATACAACAAGGTTGTGTTGTTCTTGTGCAACGGTCGGAGAGTTACCCGCGAGGCGCGGCGTTCGCATTCGCCGGTTTGCGCAAGTGCGCGCGGCGGCCTATATGGCGGCGATGCAGTCAACTCCGCAGATAACTTCGCAGATAACTCCAATGGCCATTCCCGGCCATATCGATCCCGTTCCCGTGCCCCGCGAGGCCACCTTGCGTGCTGATGGAAGGCTCGATCTGATCGGCTTGCCGCGCGCTAGCATTGCCGCGCTGCTCGCCGATGCCGGGCTCGATGCAAAGGCAGCCAAGCTGCGCTCGCGGCAGGTGTATCATTGGCTCTATCATCGCGGGGTTACTGATTTCGAGGGAATGACCGATATCGCCAAGACCATGCGCCCTTGGCTGGCGGAGCGGTTTGTGATTGGCCGGCCCGAAATTGTCGAGGCGCAAGTATCGACCGACGGCACCCGCAAATGGCTACTGCGCACAGACGATGCGCATGATTATGAAATGGTATTCATCCCCGACGCTGATCGCGGCACATTGTGCGTGTCCAGCCAAGTAGGATGCACACTCAATTGCCGGTTTTGCCACACAGGAACTATGCGGCTAGTGCGCAACCTTACGCCGGGCGAGATCGTCGGTCAGGTAATGTTGGCGCGCGATACATTGGGCGAATGGCCCAATGCGACGCAACCGCGCGAGAGCAAAATTTCGGGCTCGCTTCCTCCCCGCGAAGGTGTGGACCTCATCTTGAGAACCAGTCCCTTGCCGACCGAGTCCCCCACCTCGGCAAGAGCGCCGGAATATGACGATGAAGACGAATCCGGCGATTATACC
>JBBRXQ010000262.1:0-4271 GCA_038238515.1 Sphingomonadales bacterium
ATGTCTTGCTGTTTGAGGGGTGGTGTGTAGGAGCGCCGCCTCAGCCAGTGGAGGCACTGGATGCGCCGGTGAACGCGCTGGAGGCGAATGAAGATCGGAGCGGACATTGGCGGCACTTGGCCAATGATGCGCTGGCCGGGCCTTACCGGGCGCTGTTTGACCCCATCGATATGCTGGTAATGCTGGTTGCGCCGGGATTTGAAGCGGTCTTGGCGTGGCGAGAGTTGCAGGAGGACAAACTGCGCGCGCTAGCGGGAGGCGGTATGTCGCCCGCCGAGATTGGCCGGTTTGTGGCGCATTATGAGCGGCTGACGCGGCATATGCTGGCGGTAATGCCGCAAGCAGCCGATGTCGTTGTTACGCTGGGTGAGGATCACAGTGTCAAACAGGTCAAGTTCGCAGAATGATGGGGAACGCTTGCCGTCAGCCCCAAAGCGCAGGGCTGGGCGAAGCGACCAAGCCCGTCTCATCATAGATCAGCGCGTGCGGCCAGTCGCCCGATTGCAGCAGCGGGCCGTCGAGATCGACAAAGTCGCAGCGCTGCGCCAGCACCAGCGCCGGGGCCATGCACAGCGATGATCCCGCCATGCACCCCACCATCAAGCGAAATCCGCGCGCCTCGCAGGCATCGGCCAGCGCCAATGCGGCAGTGAGCCCGCCGCATTTGTCGAGCTTGATATTGATCACATCAAACCGGCCAACCGCAAGGTCTAGATCGGCCTCGCTATTGATAAGCTCATCGGCGGCTAGCGGGATCGGCGAGCGATAGCCATCGAGCGTGGCCTCGGCGCCAACCGCCACGGGTTGCTCAAGCAGTACGACATTCATGGTTTTCAGGATGGGGGCATATTCGGCGAGCATTTGCGTGGTCCACGCCTGATTGGGATCGATTATCAGCGCAGGATCCGGCGCGCCGCGTCTAACGGCGGCAATGGCAGCGATCGGATCATCGGCGTTTACTTTGACTTTGAGCAGGCGGAAACCGGCATAGCGGCGCGCGGTCGCTTCATAATCGGCGATGCTGCGGATGCCGATGGTATAGGCGGTGGCGACCGGGGCCATCGCGATGCCCGTCAGCGCGGCAATCCCGCCCGGTGCGGCCTTGGCCTCCATATCCCAAAGCGCCGCATCGAGCGCGAAGCGCGCGCCGCCCGGTGGAAGCAGGCCGGGCAGGTCGCTGCGCCCCGCGCCCGCCATCAGCGCGCCGCGCGCCGCTTCGAGCTGCGCGGTCATGCTGGCGATGGTTTCCCCGGCATAGCTGACGCCGCAGCCTTCGCCGCGCCCGATTAAGCCCGCAGCATCGGTTAAGATGACGGTCACCGCCTCCTGCTCGGTTTGCACCCCGCGCGAGATGGCAAAGGGTTCGCGCATCATCCAGCTTTGCGGCAGCAGGTCCATCTTGGTAATCGTTGGTTTGTCGATCATCGCGCTGCTCCATAAATCGCCTCGATATGATCGAGCGCGGCGTCGATCCCGAAACGTAGCGGATCGAATACGGGCAGGCCATGTGCGGCGGCTGCCTCTGCGGCGGCAAGCGCGGCGGGTTCATCCAGCTGTGAGGTATTAAGGCTGATCGCCACAAAGCGCGCCGCCGGATTGGTATCCCGCGCTGCATCGAGATAGCGGCGCATGGCGTCATTCAGCGGCGGAATCGCGGCCCATGGCATTTCGCCGATATGGCTGCGCAGCGGATCATGGCAGAGCACCAGCGCATCGGGCTGCGAGCCATGCAGCAGGCCCAGCGTGACCGCGGCATACGACGGGTGGAACAGCGCGCCTTGCCCCTCGATCACATCCCAATGATCGGGCGCGGCGGCGGGTGAGAGGCTTTCGGCAGCGCCCGAAATGAAATCGCCGATCACTGCGTCAATCGCCACGCCTTCGCCCGCGATCATGATGCCGGTTTGGCCTGTCGCGCGAAAATCGGCGTCATGGCCGCGCCCGCGCAGCCCGCGCGCCAGCGCCAGCGCGGTGTATTTTTTGCCCAGCGCGCAATCGGTGCCCACCATGAGCAAGCGCTTGCCGGGGCGCTTGATCCCAGTGCCCGCCGGAAAGGTGCGGTTTGATTGGCGCACATTGTGCAGCGTGCGCCCCAGCCGCGCAGCCGCTTCAGCCAACGCCGGGATGTGATCCAGCCGGGTGTGCAATCCGCTCACAATGTCGAGGCCCGCCTCTAGCGCCGCGACCACAGTCGGCACCCACGATGCGGGCAGCGCGCCGCCCGCTGGCGCAATCCCGATCACCAGCGACCGCGCGCCAGCAGCATAAGCGGCGGCGGGATCGAGCATTGGCAGGTCAAGATCAACTTTTCCCCCGGGCAAACGCCATTGGCCGATCACCGCCTCTGGCACCCAATCGCGCAGCCCAAACGCGGTTTTGGCGGTGCCGTCTTTGGTCGCGTCGCCGGTGAACAGGAGATATGGCTTCTGGATCATCTTGGTCTTTCTTTGGTCGACAAGTTTGGTGGGCTAGCGCTCATGGGCTTTCAAGCAGCGGCGTATCCAAAGATTCTAATCGCCCAACGGCTGCCGCTAGGCGGCACTTTCGATGTGTCCGCCACACTTTATCTGCCCCTTCAGTCTTCACCCGATGCGCCCGCGCCTGCCCAGCTTTTGCATGACCGTTTATGGCTGCGATTTCAACCATGGCTGGGCGATGACTGATGTGCGGTGGGTTATGCGGTGGTCGTGGTTGTTGTTGCCGGTCGCAGCAAATCCCGCGGCGCAGTGATAGTGCATTATGATCGCCCGCTGGGGGTCGCGGTGATCGAATGGATCGCGCGCCAGCCATGGTGCGATGGCTGCGCGGCGATGATTGTGAACCGGCTGACCGTAGCCGAACACCCGCTGATCCTCTCGGTGTCGGCGCTGCGGTTTTGGTGATTGCGGATGGGGATTCGCCGGTGGCGCCCGCGGCGGCATGGCCATTGGGTGAGGATTTTCTCGCGCTGGCCACGCGCCGCGCGCCGACCGCGCTGGATATTGGCACCTCGCTAGACCGAGCGGCGGCAGCGCCGGGCCTTAAGGTGCTGGCGGACGGCGGCCTTTGTGGCTGGGCGGCAAATCGGGGGTTTGCTCGGGCAGTCCGCTCAATCAGGCATTAGGCGCAGCGGCTAACAATATGCTTATGCAGCAAATTCGCAGCAACGACTTCCGCGCGGTCACGCCGCAGATACTATTTTTGTCCTTCCGGCAAAGGAATCCAGGCCAGAAGTCCGCAGTCGGAAGATCATCGCGGCAATCAATAAGGAGACGGGTAAGATGTACCAAGCACTGCTAGGGATGCGCTTACTATTGGTGAAAACAAAAAACAGCCAGACGAACCACACCCCAAAGCGATGGAGTTGTTTCCAGCGACGTACCCCCAGCAAGATGACTGCTAGATCAAACGACGTCGATGCTAGCAGCGCGATGACGACATAAGCGATGCTGCCCGCTACGATTGCGCCGGTGCTAGAAAGCGTCCAGAAAGTATTCCAGTCCGTCCGTGCAAATATGACGATCGCACTAAGATGAATTGCGTGTGACATCGCGAACGCCAAGCCGAACATGCGTCGGTTGCGGACCAGCCAGCTACCGATCAATCCCTGCCAGCGGGCCAACACAGCCGAAGCAATAAAGGCCGCAAGGAACAAGCCCAGCGACGTGCGGGCGGTGGCGCGTATGACCAGCCGATAACCCTGTGTATCGAAGCCAACGGTCATCAGGAAGGCCAGTGACATGACTAGCAAAGACCCGCTGAGCACCCAGAACAGCGGCCATTCATTCAAAATACGTCGAACAGTCATCAGAGACCTCGCTTAGATTGACAGTTAATACGGCGCTCAATCGTTCAGGCGCAATCAAGAGCAAGAAACAACTGGCAGAGACGTAAGGTAAAAGAAGCACCTTTCAGTAGTCACCGTCATGACCATTTGTCTCATTACCGGCAATGCCTGAGGGACAACCGACACGAATTCGCGGACGAACGACATCGCGCGTTGCTGGTCGCTGCGATGATGTCTATCAAACTACCATGCGTCGCTTCGTAACTCTGACTATGCTCTTGACGCTATGGTGGTCTGCAGTCGCAGCGATCTACGGCGAAATGCTGCAACCTTTGGCACGGATCGCGCGCCCGGGGGTCGATCCCAGCGCGATGCTCGCGGTTAACTGGCTTGGCTGGCTTGTCTGGGTTCCAGTCTCATTGATCACCATCGCGGCGGTGGAACGCAATCCGCTCGAAAAGGGCCGCTTGGCCCGCGCGCTCGTAACTGTTGTTGCCTGCACAAT
>JBBRXQ010000263.1:0-4262 GCA_038238515.1 Sphingomonadales bacterium
CATGGCCGCCACCCCCCGCCGCGCGCCCGCCTGCGAAGCCGCGCTCACCGGCCAGCCCTTCACGCAGGCCACCATCGCCCTCGCCGCCAAAGCTCTGCGCGGCGATTTCGCCCCGCTCACCGACGTGCGCGGCACCAGCGATTACCGCATCGAAGCCGCCGCCAACTTGCTCTGGCGGCTCTGGCACAAGGCGCAAGGGGACGCTGTCTCAGTCCTTAATGTTGAGCAAGCCGATGGCTGAAAGCGATCCCCGGTTCGCTGCGGAGGCCAAGCCCGCACACCCGCACGATAGCGCGATGCTCCACGTCGCGGGCACAGCGCGCTTCGCCGACGATATGGCCGAGCCCGCCGACATGCTCCATCTCGCGTTCGGCCAAAGCAGCGAAGCGCATGCCGGTATTCTGTCAATGGACCTTGCTGCGGTGCGCGCTGCGCCCGGCGTTGTCGCGGTTTACACCGCCGCCGATATTCCGGGCGCAAACGATGTCAGCCCGGTCGCGGGTGATGACCGGCTGCTCGCCGATGGCGAAGTGGTGTTTGCCGGGCAACCCGTGTTTCTGGTTGCCGCCACCAGCCAGCGCGCCGCCCGCGCCGCCGCCCGGCTGGGCCAGATCGCGTATGAACCGCGCGCGGCCTGCCTCACCATCGCCGATGCCTGCGCCGCAGCCTCGCTGATCGAGCCCACCCAGCGCATGGCGCGCGGCGACGCACCCAGCGCGCTCGCCGCCGCGCCGCACACACTCAGCGGCGGCTTTGACATCGGCGGGCAGGATCACTTCTACCTCGAAGGCCAGATCGCGGTGGCCACTCCCGGCGAAGACGGCCAGATCCATGTACTCAGCTCCACCCAGCATCCCAGCGAAGTGCAGCATATCGTCGCGCATATGCTCGGCCGCCCCTCTGCCGATGTAACGGTCGAAGTGCGGCGCATGGGCGGCGGCTTTGGCGGCAAGGAAACCCAACCTGCATTGTTTGCCGCCGCCGCCGCGCTGGTCGCGGTCCGCACCGGCCGCTGCGCCAAATTCCGCGCCGACCGCGATGACGACATGGTGATGACCGGCAAACGTCACGATTTCCGCGTTGATTATGACGTGGGCTTTGACGATCAAGGCAACTTACTTGCGCTCCAATTGCGCCTCGCCTCGCGCTGCGGCGCAAGCGTCGATCTCTCCCCCGCGATCAACGACCGCGCGATGTTCCACGCCGACAATTGCTATTGGCTGCCCCACGTTGAAATCCTCTCGGAGCGTCTGAAAACCAACACCGTCTCGGCCACCGCATTTCGCGGCTTTGGCGGGCCGCAGGGGATGATGGCGATCGAGCGCGTGATCGATGCCGTGGCCGCGCATCTCGGCCTTGATCCGCTCGCCGTCCGATGCGCCAATCTCTATGGCCCGGGCCGCGATATCACGCCCTATGGCATGCAAATCGCCGACAATATCGCGCCGCAGCTCATCGCGCGCCTCAGCGAAACCGCGCGCTATGAAGCGCGGCGCGCTGCGATTGCGGCGTTCAACGCGGTCAGCCCGGTGATCAAAAAGGGCATCGCGCTCACCCCGGTGAAGTTCGGGATCAGCTTCACCACCAAGCATCTTAATCAGGCCGGGGCGCTGGTGCATGTCTATGCCGATGGCAGCATCCAACTCAATCATGGCGGCACCGAGATGGGGCAGGGGCTCTATGTCAAAGTAGCGCGGATTGTCGCCGATGTCTTCGCCGTGCCATTGCCTCAAGTCCGCATCACCGCGACCCGCACCGACAAAGTGCCCAATACCTCGGCCACCGCCGCCTCTGCCGGGGCCGACCTTAATGGCATGGCGGCATTCAACGCAGCAACCACGATCCGCGATCGGCTGACTGAATTTCTGGCGCGCACGTATGGTTGCGCGCAGGCCGATGTCAGCTTCAAGGACGGCACCGTCCAAATCGGCGCGGAGCGACTAACTTTCGCCGATGTCTGCCGCAAAGCGCATCGCGGGCGCATTTCGCTTTCGGCCACCGGCTTCTATGCCACCCCCGATCTAAACTACGACCGCGCCGCGCATCAGGGCCGCCCGTTTTACTATTTTGCTTATGGCGCGGCGGTTTCCGAAGTGGCGATCGACACGCTCACCGGCGAACACAAAGTGCTCAGCGTTGATATTCTCCACGATGTTGGCCGCTCGCTCAATCCGGTGATCGATTTGGGCCAGATCGAGGGCGGGTTTATTCAGGGGCAGGGCTGGCTCACCACCGAAGAGCTGGTGTTCGACGCACACGGCCACCTGCTCACGCATTCCCCCGCGACCTACAAAGTCCCCACCGCATCAGATCGCCCGCGCCATCTGAAGATCGCGCTGTGGCATGGCGAAAATGCGATGCCCACAATAGGCCGCTCAAAGGCTGTCGGTGAGCCACCGTTTATGCTCGCAATCTCGGTGTTCTCCGCACTAACCCAAGCCATCGGCGCCACCAATCCTGATCGGCGCTGCCTGCCCCCGCTCGATGCCCCCGCCACGCCCGAGCATATCTTGCGCGCCATCGCCGGGCACAAAAGCATATGAGCGACTGGCTCGCCCAGTTGCCCGCATTGGCCGCGCGCGGGCCGGTGGCGATGGTCAGCGTGCTGGCGAGCGAAGGCTCCGCCCCGCGCGGCGCGGGCACACGAATGCTGGTCACGGCGGCGGAGCAATCGGGCACCATCGGCGGCGGCAATCTGGAGTATCAGGCGGCGCAGCAAGCCCGCGCGATCCTCGCGCTGCCGCCGGGCGCATGGCGCGTGCAGGATTACCCGCTCGGCCCGCTGCTTGGCCAATGCTGCGGCGGGCGGGTGCGCCTGCTGGTCGAACATATCGATTCCGCCGCGCTGGGCTGGATCGCGGATGTCGGCGCGCAAACCCTAGGCGGGCGCGCAAACCGCGCGCGTATGCTCGTCTCGCTGCTCCACTCCGCGCGGATCGAGCGCAGCGTTTGCGGCGATACGCCGCCCAGCAACCTCGCGGCGCGCGGCGATCTGCCCCAGCCCGGCGCGCGGATTGCCGAGGCCATTGATGAGCGCCGCCGCCCGCTGTACCTGTTTGGAGCCGGGCATGTCGGCCAAGCCATCGCCCGCCATGCTGCAAACTTGCCGTTCCACCTGGCATGGTTCGATACGCGGCCCGAATTCGCAGCGGTGGGCAGCGTGACCATCATCGATGAGCCGCAGGTAACGAAGTGCGTCATCGAAGCGCCAGACGAAGCCGCGATCCTGATCCTCACACACGACCACGGCCTCGATTATCAACTGACCTTAGCCGCGCTAGGCCGCGCCACCACCGCCTTCGTTGGCCTGATCGGATCGTCCACCAAGCGCGCGCGGTTCGTGAGCAAACTCAAGCTCGATGGTCTTACCGGCGAAGCGATTGCCCGCATGAACTGCCCCATCGGCATCGCCGGGATTGCGGGCAAGGAGCCCGATGTGATCGCCGTCGCTGCGCTGGCGCAGCTGTTACAGCTCCCATCCCCATGACCACCAAGGCCTATCGCGGCGAAATCCTCTCCGTGGCGCACGATCCGCGCGGGCATCCCGATGCCGTGCGCCACGAAGCCGATGGCCTGCTGGTGATCGAAGACGGGGTGATCGCCGCGCGCGGGCCATATGCCGATCTCGCAGATCGCTATGCCGATGTTCCCACCGAAACGCTCAGCGGCCTGAACGTTCCCGGCTTCATCGATGCACATGTCCATTATCCGCAGATGGACTGCATCGCTTCGCCCGGCGGCCAGCTGCTCGATTGGCTGGACCAGCATATCTTCCCGGCCGAAATGGCTTTTGCTGATCGCGCGCATGCCGATGAAGTCGCCGCGGCCTTCCTTGCTGAGCTGCTGCGCCACGGCACCACCAGCGCGATGGTGTTCCCCACCGTCCACGCGCACTCGGTCGATGCCCTGTTTGAAGCGGCGGCGCAGCGGCGCATGCGGATCATCTCGGGCAAAGTGCTGATGGACCTCGGCCCGCAAGGCTTGGCCGACACGCCGCCATCGGGGCGCGACGAGAGCGAGGCGCTGATCCGGCGGTGGCACGGCGCGGGCCGCCTCGGCTATGCGGTCACCCCGCGGTTCGCGCTCACCTCGTCGGATGAACAGCTTGCGGGCGCAGGCGCGCTACTCGCCGCGCATCCGCAAGTGCTGCTGCACACGCATCTGGCGGAAAACACGGCAGAGATAGACGCGGTTTCCGCCCGCTTTCCTGCCGCGCAGGATTACCTCGATGTGTATGACACATTCGGCCTTGTCGGCCCGCG
>JBBRXQ010000264.1:0-4259 GCA_038238515.1 Sphingomonadales bacterium
CGATTTCCTGACCGTACTCGATGCACAGCGAACGCTGAATGGCACGCGGCAAAACGAAGAAACTGCCCGCAGCGACCTAAGGCGATCCGCGATCACGCTGTATCGCAGCTTTGGTGCACCAGAAGCCCCGAAGAGCTTGATCTGAAGTAATTTTCCGATGCCGCCCGAGATGCAAAGTGGGCACAGTCGATACGCTTTGCAGACTGTGTGAGGCACGCACAAAGTGGTGCAAATCAAGGTCATTGAAAATATGGTGCACCCGACTGGATTCGAACCAGTGGCCTCTGCCTTCGGAGGGCAGCGCTCTATCCAGCTGAGCTACGGGTGCAGCGAGGCTGCGCAACTAGCAGCGCGCGGCGCTGCTTGCCAGAAGTTTTCATGCCACATTTTTATGTTCTTAGAGGTTTGGTAGCAATCGGGTGATAACCGGATGGCGCAATGCATCATGGATATTCTCCTTCTAGTTCCCAACGCGCTGGCCATGCGCCTAGCCTAAGGCGCGCGCTCGGTTTGGCGCATGAGAATACGGCGAGCGCGAACGCCATGTCGCTACAATGGACTGCGCTGCACGAGGGAGCTGCGGTTGTCAGCAGTCTTGCGGAAGTGTCTCCCGAGTTCCGCAAGCCGGAAGAACGAAACTTTCCCATCATCATGCGCGATACTGGCGGCTGGCGGTATGAATTGGCGCAGCAGGGTGTCGACGATCTTGCAGCCATGATGGAGCCCGGGATCGCTGCGTTACTGGCGGCGCACAAACAAGGCGCGCCGACACTGGCTGCCGCCAAGGCACTCTGGCAGGAATTCAAAGCCGCGCGCGCGGTGCTGCTCGGTCTGGTGCCCCGACTTGGAACCAGACGTCGACCGTCAGCTCGGCGTTAGTCTTCGGTCTAAACTGCGGGCTTTATTTGTTCTAATTTTGTTCTTATGCTGCATTGCGTGACCGAATCACCGCTTTCTCTCTTGCCGACGCCTTCTCTGCGGGAGGCACTCAGCGTTGCTCGCGGCATTTGCCGTTTGTTTGCGCGCAATGATATCTGGTGTCTGCCCGAAATGCCGCTGCGATCTGGGCGGCGGGCCGATTTGATGGGGATTGATGCCAAGGGCCAGATTGTGATTGTGGAAATCAAAGTCAGCCGCGCTGATCTGCTGGGCGACCTTAAGTGGACCGACTATCTTGATCATTGCGACCGATTTTATTGGGGCCTTGCGCCGCATCTGGATCGGTCTTGCCTCGAAACCGAGAATTTTCTGCCCCATGCCTGCGGCGTGATTGTCGCCGACGAATATGATGCAGAGATTATCCGCCCAGCACCAACTGTCGCGCTAGCCGCTGGTCGCCGCAAAGCCGAGACCGAGCGGCTCGCCCGCGCTGCTCTGCGCCGCCATTTGATCGATCAGGATCCCCGCTGTGCTGCGTGGGGCGGCGCTTGATCGGACAAGCTCGTCCAATGATTTGAGGCTGGCAAAGCTATATCCGCTCGAATATAGAATGCGGCGAACACGCTTTCACGCGCGAAAACTGAACAATCCGAACAGGAATCAACGTTGATCCAACGCGCCAGTCTTGCTGTGCTGATGGCCGCCAGCAGCATCGCCGCCGCGCCTGCTGCTGCAAAGCCTGGCCTGCTAGCTGCGGCGATCGGCGCGCCAAGCGATCTTACCATAACAGCCACAGTGCGAACCCGCGTGGAAACGATCGACAACCAATTCCGTCCAAATGCTGCGCTGAATGATATGGTGTTTTCGCTGCGCGCCACACTCGCGGCCGAATACGATACGGGGCCAGTGCGCTTTGGCGGCGAGATCTGGGATGCGCGCGCTTATGGCGAGGCAGCCAATTCCAGCGTGAGCACGGGCGATGTCAATGCGCTTGAGCTGGTTCAGGCCTATTCACGGATCGAACTGGGTAATGGGGCAAAGGGCGCGAAGTCCAGCAAAGGCCTGCTGACGCTGGGCCGGTTCACGATGGATGTGGGCTCGCGCCGCTTGATCGCGCGCAATCGTTTTCGCAACACGGCCAATGGCTTCACGGGCGCAAACGCCGAATGGACCACGCCAAACGGAGCGCGGCTGTTTGCATTTTGGACCCTGCCGCAGATCCGCCGCCCTGACGATGCCGATGGCATTCAAAACAATCGTATCAAGTTCGACCTTGAGACCACCGCCGTGCAGTTTTTTGGCGGCCATCTAGCCGTACCACATGTGCTGGGCGGCACACTCGAAGCCTATATGTTCCGGCTAGCCGAACAAGACGGCGCCAGCAGGCTCACGCGCAACCGGCGCTTATGGACACCGGGTTTGCGCCATTTCGTTCCGCCTCAAGCGGGCAGGTGGGACCACGACGTTGAGGCCGTGTACCAGTTTGGCATGGTCCGCCGCAGCGCTTCGGCCAGCGACCTGGTTGACGCCGATGTATCAGCGTGGTTCGTGCACGGGGAAGCAGGTTACACCGTCACATCGGGCTGGATGCCCCGCGTTTCTGTCTCATTTGATGTGGCAAGCGGCGATGGCGGTAAGCCCGGCAAATTCGGTCGGTTTGATTCCTTATTTGGCGCGCGCCGGTTCGATTTCGGGCCAACTGCGCTTTATGGTCCGCTGGGTCGCTCCAATCTGATCTCGCCCGGTGCGCGTTTGGAGCTGGTCCCCGGCAAGCGCACCGACGCGATGATCGGATATCGTGCGGCTTGGGCGCAAAATGCGCGCGATGCGTTTTCTTATACCGGGGTGCGCGATGCCAGCGGCCGTTCGGGCACGTTCGGCGGGCATCAGTTTGAGGCGCGCCTTCGCCATTGGCTGGTGCCCAATTTGCTTCAGGCCGAGACCGGCGGCGCTGTGCTGGTAAAGGGCGGGCTGCTGCGCATTGCGCCCAATGCGCCCGCCACGGGCAACACCGTTTACGGCTATTTTGATCTAACGCTGACGCTCTGAACGCGACCGCGCACGGCGCTCAGAATAGCATGCTTTTCTGCAGGACTGGCCCCGAACCACGCTGAAATCTCGGCCAGCGTGCGCCCACATCCCCGGCACATCCCAGCGGCGCGATCCACCTCGCACACCTTGACACAGGGACTGGCTGGCTCAGGAATCATCGCCGCTCCTCCGCCAGCATGCTCATTAGCAGTGCGGCGCGCTTCGCCTGCCGCCACAAGCTGGGCAGGTCCATCGTTTCATCGGGTGTGTGATCGCCGGTGCTCGCAGGGCCGAGCCCAACCAGGCCATCGACATCGGCTGCCACAAAGCTGATATCGCCCGCGCCGCGCTTTTTCGGATCGAGCGCGCCCATCGCGGGCAAACCCATCGTGGTGTTCACAACGTTTAGCCGATCCAGCAGCGCACGGTTGCCCGCCGTGGGGGCCATCGGCGGATAGCCTTCTTCAAACGCGATTTCGCCATGCGCGCCGGGATAAGCCCGCGCTACAATGGCGCGCATCTTGGCCTGCGCCTGAGCATTCTGCTCGGGCGAGAGCGTGCGCAGATCGCCGCTGGCGATGGCGAGCGCCGCGATAATATTGGTTTTGCCGCTGGCAGAAATATGCGCCTGATCCGCAGCGAGCGCGGCCTCGGCACCGCCGCCGATCATGCCGACGTTGAGCGTTAGATTGGGCTCGGGCAGTTCTGCCCGGATCGCAGAAAGCATTTGCGCCAAAGCATAAATTGCGCCGTCGCCATCGTCGCCAAACACTCCGCTGGAATGGCCGGACTTTGCGCTGACTGAGATCGTCCAGCTTTGCGCTGATCGCCGCGCGATCGAGCCCGTATCCATCCCGCCGTCACGCGAAAGGCCCTCAAAATCGAGTGCGGCATCGGCGCGCTTGCCCGAAGCGATCAGGTCGGCGCGTGCCGCATCTTGCGGTGATCCGGCATCCTCTTCGTCGCCGGTCAGGAAAACTTCAATGCTCGCGGCTTGGAGCGTTCCCGCTGCCTTCATCGCGCGCACCGCCGCGATGATGGTTGCCACGCCGCCCTTGTTGTCTGCCGCGCCGGGCCCAATCACGCTGTCGCCAGCGCGTTTAAACGTCTGAAACGGCGAATCTGGCTCGAACACGGTGTCCAGATGGCCGATCAGCAACAGCCGTTTCATTCCGGCTTTACCCTGATGTACCGCGACCAGATGGCCCGCGCGGCCCGTATGCGTCATCGGTAGCCAGCGCACGGAGAAGCCCAGCGCCTCAAACTCGGGCCGCACCATATCGGCCACAGCTTTCACCCCAGCCAGGTTTCGGCTGCCCGAATTCTGGTTCACCAGCCTTTCGAGCAGC
>JBBRXQ010000265.1:0-4250 GCA_038238515.1 Sphingomonadales bacterium
GATCACCGCGTGATTAACGATGCCGGTGTGCCCCGCGATATATTCGGCCACCGCAACGCCCTCGTCCTCGGCCTTGTGCGCCAGCATCGGGCCGGGGATCACATCGCCAATCGCCCAAACACCATCAACAGCGGTGCGGAAATCGAGGCCCGTCTCGATCTGCCCGCGCTTGTTGAGCGCCAGCCCGATCTTATCCAGCCCCAGCCCATCTGTATTGGGGCGGCGGCCGATAGAAACCAGCACGCAATCCGCCTCGATCGTCTCCGCCGCCCCGCCAGCCGCTGGCTCCAGCGTCAGCGTCGCCGTGCCGCCTTTCACCGCCGCGCCGGTCACCTTGGTCGAAAGCCGCAGCTCCATGCCCTGCTTTTTGAAAATCTTGGCGGCTTCCTTGCGCACATCGCCGTCCATGCCGAGCAGCAGCTGATCAAGGTATTCCACCACGGTCACTTTCGCGCCAAGCCTGCGCCAGACCGAGCCCAGCTCCAGCCCGATCACCCCGCCGCCGATCACCACCATGTGTTTGGGCACTTGCTTCAACGCCAGCCCGCCGGTGCTGTCCACAATAATGCCGCTATCGTTGTCCACCGCCACGCCGGGCAGGGGGGTCACGCTTGAGCCGGTGGCAATAACCACGTTCCTAGCGGTCACTTTCGCACCCGCCACTAAAACGCTATGCACATCCTCAAACGCCGCATGGCCCTTTAACCAGGTCACTTTGTTTTTCTTGAATAAATACTCAATGCCGCCGGTCAATTGCTTCACCGCATCTAGCTTCTGCGCCTGCATCGCCTCCAGATCGAGCGTCACCGGCCCGGTCTTGATGCCATAGGTCGCAAACGTGCCGTTCACCGCCTCATCGAATTTCTCAGAGCCATGCAGCAATGCCTTGGAAGGAATGCATCCGACATTCAGGCAAGTGCCCCCCAAGGTCTCGCGCGCCTCGACACAGGCAACCTTTAGTCCGAGCTGCGCCGCACGGATCGCCGCGACATAGCCGCCGGGCCCAGCGCCAATGATCAGAACGTCGTAATCGTAGTCAGCCATGGTGGCCTCCGTTGCGGGTAATGTCTCGACCGGGCCAAAGGTGGTCTAAAGCCCTTCGCCCAAAGAGGAGGGGAGTTGCTATCACAAATCGATCAGCAGCCGGGTCGGATCCTCAATCGCTTCCTTGATGGTTTTCAAAGCGGTCACTGCCTCGCGCCCGTCGATCAGCCGGTGATCATACGACAGCGCGATATACATCATCGGGCGGATCGCGATCTGGCCATCGCGAACGACAGGACGGTCCTCAATCCGGTGCAGCCCGAGCACGGCGGATTGCGGCGGATTGATGATCGGGGTGGACATCAGCCCGCCAAACACGCCGCCGTTGGAAATGGTAAACGTGCCGCCCGCCATATCGGCCATCGTCAGCGTGCCCTCGCGCGCTTTTTTGCCGAATGCGCCAATCGCCTGCTCGATTCCGGCGAACGAGAGCTTATCAACATCGCGCACCACCGGCACGACCAGCCCGTTCGGGGCCGATACCGCGACCGAAATGTCGACATAGTCGTGATAGATAATCTCATCCCCTTCAAGCCGCGCGTTGACCGAAGGAAAATCCTTCAGCGCCAGCACCGATGCTTTGGCGAAAAAGCTCATGAAGCCCAGCTTCACGCCGTGCTTTCTTTCAAAAATGTCTTTGTATTTGTCGCGCGCCGCGATCACCGCGCTCATGTCCACATCGTTAAACGTGGTGAGTAGCGCAGCGGTTTCTTGTGCGCTTTTCAGCCGCTTGGCGATGGTCTGGCGCAGCCGGGTCATCTTCACCCGCTCCTCGCGCCGCTCGCCTGCCGGAGCCGCTGCCACAGCCGCCACGGCCATCACAGGAGCATTCGCAACCGGCGCTGGCGCAACCGGCGCTGGCGCAGCGGTCTTCGCCTGCGCCGCCGCCTGCACGTCTTCCTTGGTCAGCCGCCCATCCTTGCCGGTGCCTTTAACAGTCGATGGATCAATCCCCGCTTCAAGCACCGCGCGGCGCACCGCTGGCGAAAGCACGGCGGTGTCATCAGCCTTAACCGGCCCAGCCGCTGCCGCCGCCGCCGCCGCAGCGGCAGGCGCGGGCGCAGGGGCGGATGCAGGAGCGGATGCAGTCGCCGCGCCGCCAGTCTCGATCAGCGCGATCAGCGCGCCCACCGCCACGGTATCGCCCTCGGCCACCACATGTTGGCCCATGATCCCCGCCGCCGTCGCGGTCACCTCCACCGCCACCTTGTCGGTCTCAAGGCTCACAATCGCCTCATCCAGCGCCACCGCTTCGCCCGGCTGTTTCAGCCACTGGCCAACGGTCGCCTCGCTCACGCTCTCGCCTAGGACGGGAACCTTTACTTCGAATGACATAAGTATAATTCCTTAGAGAACATCTGAAGTTGAAAAGCCGCTCATGCCTTTTTCCGCCGCCGAATTTCGGTGCGCACCGATATCGCCAGCGCATCGGCCACCAGCGCGGCCTGCTGCGCGGCGTGCCGCTTGGCCAGGCCGGTTGCGGGCGATGCTGCTGCCAGCCGTCCGGCATAGCGCGGCCGGCCCAATCTGTGCCCAGCCGCGATCATCGCTTCCTCAACCAATTGCTCAACAAAGAACCATGAGCCATTGTTTCGCGGCTCTTCTTGGCACCACACCACTTCTTCCAGCTTGGGCATCCGTGATAGCCGCAGCGCCAGCGGTTCGCCGGGGAAGGGGTAAACCTGCTCAAGCCGAATGATCTGCACATCATCCGCGCCAGATGCATTGCGCGCCTCGATCAGGTCATAGGCCACCTTGCCGCTGCACAGCACCACTTTACGCGTCTCGGCGTCGGGCGCGGGATTGGTGTCGGAAAGGATACGCATAAAATGCCCCTCGCCAACAAAGTCCGATGTCACCGATTTGGCCAGCGGATGGCGCAGCAGCGATTTGGGCGTCATGATGATCAGCGGCTTGCGGAAAGGCCGCTGCATCTGGCGGCGCAGCACGTGGAAATAATTGGCCGGCGTGGTGATATTGCACACCTGAATATTGTCTTCGGCGCAAAGCTGCAAAAAGCGCTCCATCCGCGCCGAGGAATGCTCCGGCCCTTGCCCTTCATAGCCATGCGGCAGCAGCATCACGAGGCCATTGGCGCGCAGCCACTTGGATTCTGATGCCGCGATATACTGATCGATCACGATCTGCGCGCCATTGGCAAAATCGCCAAACTGCGCTTCCCACAACACCAGCGTTTTGGGATCGGCGCTGGCATAGCCATATTCGAATCCGAGCACGCCATATTCGCTCAGCGTGCTGTCATAAACCGCAAAGCGGCCATGCGGCAGGGTTTTGAGCGGGATATATTTGCGCTCGTCGGTTTGATCGACCCACACCGCGTGGCGCTGGCTAAACGTGCCGCGCCCCGAATCTTGGCCCGATAGCCGCACATTAAAGCCTTCGGTGACCAAGCTGCCAAACGCCAGCGCCTCGCCCGTAGCCCAGTCGAACCCGGCGCCTGAGGCAAACATTTCGGCCTTGGCCTCGATCACCCGGCCCAGCGTTTTGTGGATGGTGAGGTCTGCGGGCACCGTGGTCAGCGTGCGGCCCAGGCTGTCAAACAGCTTGCCGTCGATGCCTGTGGCCACATTGCGCCGCGCGGATACCGGGTCGGCTGGTTTGTTCAGCCCGCTCCACCGCCCGCCAAACCAATCAGCTTGGTTCGCACCATACGTTTTAGAGGCTTCGAATTCGCCCTCCAGCGCACCAACAAAGCTCGCCTCGGCCTCATCCTTCCAAGCTGCATCGATCACCCCTTGCGCGACCAGTCGCTCGGCATAGACCGCCGAAACCGCCGGGTGCTGCTTAATCCGCGCATACATCAGCGGCTGGGTAAAGCTGGGCTCGTCGCCCTCGTTGTGGCCAAAGCGGCGGTAGCACCACATATCAACCACCACATCGCGGCCAAATTGCTGCCGGTAATCGATCGCCAGTTTGCACGCGAAGGTCACCGCCTCAGGATCATCGCCGTTCACATGCAGGATCGGGGCCTGCACGCCTTTGGCCACGTCCGAAGGATAAGGCGAATTGCGCGCAAATTGCGGGCTGGTGGTAAAGCCGATCGGGTTGTTCACGATAAAGTGGATCGCGCCGCCGGTGTTATATCCGCGCACGCCCGAGAGGCCAAAGCACTCCCACACGATGCCTTGGCCGGCAAACGCGGCGTCGCCGTGGATCAGGATCGGCAGCACCTGCTTGTGCTTCGC
>JBBRXQ010000266.1:0-4242 GCA_038238515.1 Sphingomonadales bacterium
ACTAACCGGCTAAACCGCGCCCGCTTCATCCCTGCACCCAAATTGCCCGTGGCCAAGCCTTGTAACTACGGTAAAACCCTTAGGAGACAGTTAACCATGCTTTCGACGGGAGCGGAGCGGCCCATGCCCTGACTTGGTGCAGAGATTGGCGGGCTAGGCCGCAGTCAGCCTTCGCATTTGGGCAACCAAATGCCATAATTTCGGCGCTTAATTGCTCAGGCCAGCAATCGCGCTATCGACCAGCGCGCGGTCTGCATCGGCGCTGTGATGCGCAGCGATCAGCGCGCTGGCAGCTGCGGTTGCGGTGTTGGCGGCGCGGGCGCGCAACTCATCAATCACGGCACGCTCAGCAGCGGCGATCTTGTCGGTCGCCATCTGCTCGCGGCGGACGATCATTGCGGCGGCATCGGTCTCAGCCTTGGCGATAATCGCCCCGGCTTCGCGGCCAGCATGCTCGATCATCGCGGCGGCATCCTTTTCGGCGCCCGCGATCTTGGCCAGATAATCCGCGCGGAGCGTTTCTGCCTCGGCGCGCAGCGCCGTGGCATCATCAAGCTGCTTGCGGATGGCCTCAATTTGTGTGTCGAGCCCGCCGGTGATCATCGCTGGAACTTTTTTCCAGATCAGGATGCCGATAAAAACCGCCATCGCCAGCGCCACGAACCAGCCCGGAGCGAGTCCAAATGCCTCAAGTTCGGGCGCTTCGGAATGCGCCGCGCCTGCGGCTACCAGCGCGAGATTAGACATTGAGCACATTCCTTACCGCCGCACGCGCCGTATCGGCATCAATCGTGAGGCCCGCAACGCGCGACGCGATATCACCCGCCGCTTCGGCTGCCACGGTTTCGATCTCAGCCAGCGCGCTTGTCCGCGAGGCCGCGATCCGCGTCTCGGCTTCGGCCAACCGGCTATCAATCACTTTGCCCGCTGCTGCCAGCCGAACTTCGGTGGCTTTCGCCCCATCTGCCTTAGCCGCCGCAATCAGCGACTGGGCATTCGCACGCTGCGCAGCAGATTGAACCCGCCAAGTCGCTTCCTGCGCATCTGCATCGCGGTGCGCTGCTTCAGCGGCGCCAAGATCATCGGCTATCCGCTTGCCGCGACTATCGATGGTTTCAAGCACGCGCGGAGCCATTCCGCGCCCAATGAAAAAGAAAATCGCGCCAAATATCACCAGCATCCAGAAAATCTGGCTCGCGTAGAATTCGGATAATTGCGAAATCTGTGGCATTTTGGGCTTTGGCTCCGGCAAGTCGCTTAGGATATTTACGCCGCCCCACTGCGCCGGGAAAGCACCCAAGGCGCTAACCAGACAGCAGATGCGGCGGCAAAAAGCTTAGGCGACGAAGATCAGGATCATCGCAACGACGAACGAGAGCAAACCGAGAAGCTCAGCGGCGGCAAAGCCGATGAACAAACGGCCTTGCTGGCCATCAGCCGCGCCCGGATTGCGCAGCGCGCCTTCGAGGAACGAACCGAAGACGTTACCCACGCCAATGGCAGCCATACCGGCACCGATAGCTGCGAGGCCTGCACCGATCAGCTTTGCGCTTGCTGGTTCCATGATATTAATTCCTTCTATTGGGTTTCGTGTGAAAAATTTCAGGTGGCTTGGATTGAAAAGTTTATTCGGCACCGATCAGTGGAGATGCTCGGCGTCGTTGATGTAAAGTGAAGTGAGGAGTGCGAAGACATAGGCCTGAATTCCCGCAACGAGAATCTCAAGCGCGCTGATCGCGACCATCAAAACAAAGCTGGGTATGGCCACTAAGCCGAAGAAAAAGACACCAGCATTGGTGCCGCCGATAACAAAGCTCGATAGCACTTCCAGTAGAACGTGCCCGGCCATCATTGCCACAAACAGCCTTAGGCCAAGGCTGAATGGGCGGACCAGAAACGATACCAACTCGATAGGAAACAACAGCGGGACCATGATCGCTGGAGTACCGTGAGGGATGAACAGCGAGAAGAAGTGCAGACCGTGCTTCCAGAAGCCAACGATCAGTACGATCGAAAACGACATAATCGCCAACACGCCGGTTGCGCTGAAATGGCTGGTAAAGGTGAAGGGATGAACGCCCGCGAGGCCCAGTGGCAACAGCCCCAGCAAATTTGCAAACAGAATGAACATGAACAGCGAGAACACATAAGGCAGATAGCCCCGTCCTTCTTTGCCTATATTTGCCTCAAGCATATTGTCGATAAAGCCGGTCATGCTCTCGACCGCCATCTGCCAGCGGCCAGGTACCAGCTCGCGGCGCATGCCGCCGATCATAAAAACATACAGCGCGATTGCCGAAATCAGCATCCACAGCGCAGAATTGGTAAAAGCAATGTTGTATCCGGCAATGCTCCAATGATCGGTGCCGAACATCGGCTCGATCATGAACTGGTGCATCGGATCGACTTTGGCTTCAGCTGCCACGCGCAGTCCCACTCAACTGTTAAGCAAAACCGGCACTCCGTTTGGGCCCGGATGGCTCATTCGGAAGGCCGGTTTGAAATCCGGATGATGTTTCTGAAAGCGACCACAATCCCAAGGAACAGCATCACCATCAGGCCCCAGTGCGAACCGCGTCCAACCAGCCAATCAATAGCTACGCCGACCGCCGCTCCGCCAAGCATTCCCCCCAGCAATTCTGCGAGCACCCGGTTGCCCATGCGATATCCCGCATCGGCTCCCTGCTGTCCGCTACGGGTCCGGTTCGCCTCGCTTTCCCGAGCAGCCAAAAGCCTGCTCTCCAGCGAATCGATACGGCTTTCCGTGCCGGTAGACGCCTGTTCGGAAGGTTCATCAACCATGTTGGTCCTCTCCGTTCACATGCACATCATGATGACGCCCATGCACTGGAAATGGCCTGGCGCGATTGGCGCTTCCCCCGACTAGGGCGGGGTCCCTTTAGGAAGCGAGGGGGGGCAAGTCAACCGCAGTGCAGCAATGCCGCAAATCCCCACATTACAGCGCGGCACCTAGATCAGTGACTGAGCCTAGGGACAGCGCGAATCGCGCTGCGGCGCAGCAGCGGTGCGCGTTTGCCAGCTGCCACCCGGCGCCTGATACTTCTCGCCGGGCACGGTGTGATCGATCAGTACGCATCCCGAGGTGAGCGCATATTCCTCAACCGTGGCATTGTTCGCCTGCGCCTTTTGCGCATAGACCGCCTTGCGCTTGATATTGATGTCTTCGACCACCGCCCGCAAAGCAGGCGATGCTGGACCGACATAGCCCAGATAGCCATCGACTTTCTCGCCCACTTGCCCCGCTTCCCGTGCAGCAGCATAGGCCGGATCGCGCTGCGCCATGGCGCTGCTTGATAGGCCAAAACTTGCCAGCGCAAGCGCGGTGAGGGCAAACATCGGGGTGGAGGTCACAGTGCGAACCATCTCAGAAAATCTCCGCGTTTTTGTCGATCGTCTGCGCGGCATCAGCGGCGAGGCGATAGATTACTTCTTGCTTGATATTGATATTGAGCTCGATGACGATCGGCTTATCTGGCGCTTTCACGGTAATACAGCCTCCCATCGTCAATAGCAGCGGCATGGCCGCTAGTGGCCAAACCCTTATCCGCGATCTGATCTGATTATTGCCGCTGTTCATGCGATTTATCGTCGCAGGCTTGCATGATCGGGTCAATCGCGGTCTCCTGATGGCTGATGTTGGATTGCGGGAGGCTGAATGCCATTCGCGGCTCCGGGAAAGGAAGGGAGTTCAACGGCAGGCTGAATGCTCGGTTTGGCAGGATCGGCTTTTGCGCGCGGAATTTGGCGGCCCTGTTGATCCACTAATCCCAGCGTGCGCGGATCCTGAATAAATGCAGGATCATACGTCCCCTTGAGCATGTTGATCAGCTTGTAGAACGAAGCGCGGACGTTGATGTTAAACTGCAACGGAAGCTTTGCCACCCGGCGCGTGACGAAATTCTGTTTTGCACCGGCACCCTGGCGAATGCCCCCAAAACTGAGGCTGGTGATCACTTCGCCGTCTAGCGGGCCTTCAACGCCGACGGTCATTTGCTTGTAATCCATCGATTTCAGCGCATCAAAGGCATAGTTCGCCATCGGCGTCAGGTCTTTGTAAGCCAGCGCGCCAACATAGGACACGGGTCCCCCCGGTGGCCGCGAGACAAGCGTTCCGCCCACGATCCGGCCTTGATAATCGCGGACTGGATACCCGCCAAAGACCAATGGCAGCTGGCCATCGAAAATGCCCGAGGCGGCGATGTTGCTTAGTTGCATTTTCTC
>JBBRXQ010000267.1:0-4237 GCA_038238515.1 Sphingomonadales bacterium
GATCTCCCGGTAAAAGCCCCCCAAGCTGAGCAGCGCTATCGTCTTTCACGCTGGTTACGACAAGCCCACCCTGACTTGTGGCCTCTGCAGTGAACCCCGGAAAAGGAGCAGCGGGGCTTAATGGGGTGCGGTTACCGTGGCCAAATGCGCTGCTGCCGATGGCGCTGATGGCGGCGGCAAGCGCAAGACAGATGGTGGCAATCAAAGCCAGCGGCGCGCCATTTCGATCCGCCGATTGGCCTGTCATTGGCTGAGACTTTGCAAGATATGCGTAGACCGTATCATCACGTGTTGATCCCTGCCAAGCGCGGTCAATCCTTCCTCACTGCGCCCCAATGCCGTGAAAATCACGTTAAGTTTCGGACATGTTGCGGTTAGATTGCGGAAAGCGGACATGCGCAAAGCTTGGCGCTGGCACCTGTCCAAAAATTCATGTGACAGCAAGCTTTGGACAAGCTGCACGCGGCTAAATTGCCCTTCCACATCAGGCTAAGTCTGATCATGCAGGGGTCGCTCATGAATTTTGCCTTGCGGCACTTTGCCGCCATCGGCCTTGCGTTTTGGGCGTCCCGCGCAAGTGCCTCCGAGCCTCTTATAATTCCCCAGTCCATTTCGATTGAGCAAGCGTTGTCGGCTGGCGCACAGGCCAACATTGATCTGACATCCGCGCGCAATGCTGCACGTATCGCGCAGGCAGGGCTGCAATCAGCAGATACTGCTCCAAATCCCACGTTCAGCGTCAACATCGTTTCGTTTCGGCCAAATCGGCTTGGCCGACTAGCGGCCGATCGGATCAGCGATGATATTATCCGGATCGATCTGCCCATCGAGCGCGGCGGCAAAAGGCGGGCACGGGTGAGCGCAGCGCAAGCAGGGCTGCAGGCAGCGAGCGCCGATATCGCGGACACCGGGCGGCAAGTAAAAGGGCAGATCATCAATGCGTTTTACGATTTGATGGCATCCGAGCGGCGGCTGACATTGTTTAGCACCATTGCCGACAGCTACCGCGCAAGCCAGGTGCTTGGAGATCGGCGATTGCGCGCAGGCGCGATTTCGGGCGGCGATCTGGCGCGGCAGCGGGTGGAGACACTGCGCGCGCAAAGCGCCCTATCCCAATCGCAGAACGAGCGCCGCAATGCGCAGCTCTCGCTTGCGGTGCTGATCGGGCGCGAGCGCGATGCTGCCCGGCTTGAGACAACCGGCGATTGGCCGACCCCTGCTCTGGCCGAACTGTTCGATGCTGATTTGCTGGCAGACCGCAGGCCCGATGTGCTCGCGGCTTTTGCCCGGGTCGAACAGGCGCAGCGGCAGCTCGACGGTGCGCATGCGCTGCGCCATCCCGATGTCACCGCAGGCGTGCAGCTTGAAAATGATCCCAACGGAGTGGGCAGCAGCATCGGTTTTGGCGTGTCCATCCCGATCCCGGTCAGAAATCGCTACCGGGGCGAAGTGATGGCCGCCACAACCGGGGTTGGCCAAGCCGAAGCGCTGGCGGCCAAGGCGCGCGCGGTGGCGCTCGCTGAGATTCAAATCGCCCGCAGTGCGCTTGAAACCGCCACCAGCCGCCGCCTTGAATTTGACGCGCAGCAGCTTCCCGCAGCGCGCAAGGCCGCGCAAACTGCGGAGTTTTCTTATTCAGAGGGCGCGCTCGGCCTGCTTGATCTGCTTGATGCACGCCGGACGCTGCAATCGGTCGAACTCGCATCAATCGATGCACACAATGACGAGGCGAACGCGCTTGCGCGGGTGCAGGCGGCAGAGTCTTCGGACTCCGAAACTTCAGGGGACCAACAATGACGCTTACCAAGCCGCGCATGGCCAAACACCTCGCCGGGATGGCGATCCTGCTCGCTGTCCCGCTGGCGTCTTGCAACAAAGCCGATCCTGCGCCCGTTGCCGCAAAAATCACGCCGGGGGTTATTAGCTATCCCGCCGGCGCACCAGAGCTGGCCTCGGTGCAGATCGTTCAGGTCGCGCTTGAGCCGCTCCCTATTTCAGCCGATCTCAATGCCCGCCTCGCGGTTGATGAGGATGTGACCGGGCGTGTCGGTGCGCCGGTTGCGGGCCGCGTCACGCGGGTGCTTGTCGATCTGGGCGATGCTGTGCGCGCGGGTCAAGCGCTGGCGGTGATCGATGCGCCCGATCTTGCGCAGGCGCGGGCCGATTTGATGAAGGCGACATCGGATGCTGATTTCAAAACAAGGGCAGTGTCGCGCGCCCGCCAATTGTTTGCAGGCGAAGCGATTGCGCGCCGCGATGTGGAGGCCGCCACCGCCGATGCAGGTGCGGCGGCGGCAGAGCTGGAGCGGGCGCGTCTGCGCTTTGCAAACTTGGGCGGCGGCCGAGGCGATGCTCTTGGGCTCGCCAGCCCCGTTTCGGGCTATGTCCTTGATCGTCAGGTTGAACCAGGTCAGCAGCTTACCGCAGGGCAAGGGCCGTTGTTCACGGTCACCGATCCCACACAGTTATGGCTGCTAATCGATGTGCCAGAAACGGCAATCGCCCGCGCGCGGATCGGTCAGAACGTGGAGTTCACTGTTCCGGCCTTTCCCGATCGGCGATTTAGCGGGATGATCGAAAAGATCGGTCTGGGGGTCGATCCTGCAACGCGGCGCATTCAGGTCCGCGCGCGGGTGGCGAATGGCGATCTGGCGCTGAAGCCCGAAATGTTTGCGCGCACCCGCATCGTGACCGACGATGGCCGCACCGCGATCAAAGTGCCCAATGCGGCGGTGTTTGAGCAGGGGCTGCAATCGTATGTTTTCCGTGCCGAGAGCGCCGGTCAGTTCCGCCGGATTCCCGTTGAGGTTGGCTCGCGCGGCGAGAGTTTTTCCTATGTGACCTCGGGCATAAAATCGGGCGAGCGCATCGTGGGTGAAGGTGCGCTGCTGCTGAACGCGCAGCTCGCAGGGAACTGATCGGCATGATCGGAAACCTCGCGCGGTTCGTCACTAGCAACCGCATCTTCGTGATGATCATGGTCGCGGCGCTCATCGCCATCGGCACTCGCGCTGTGATCAACTTGCCCATCGAAGCCTTTCCCGATGTGCAGGATGTGCAGGTCGTGGTGATCACCCAGCAATCAGGGCAGGCACCCGAAGAAGTTGAACGCGCGGTGTCTTTGCCGGTTGAGCGCGCGCTGGCGGGCACGCCGGGTGTGAGTACAATGCGCTCGGTATCGATCACCGGGCTGTCGGTCGTGACGCTGATCTTTCAGGATGGCACCGACGATTACTTCGCGCGGCAGCAAGTTTTGGAAAAGCTGCGCGATGCGGATTTGCCCGCAGGTGTTGTGCCCAGCCTTGCGCCGCTATCAACGGCGGTTGGCGAAGTCTTTCGCTACGTGCTTGAAAAACCCAAAGACATGCCGCTCTACGAAGCGCGCGCGATCCAGGACTTCGTGGTGCGCCCCGCCTTGCGGATGGTGCCGGGCGTCGCAGATGTCACCAGCTTTGGCGGCAGCATCAAGCAGTATCAGATCCGCATCCGGCCCGATCTGCTCAAGCGCTATCAAGTGACGCTTGCCGATGTGCAGACGGCGGTCGGCAATGCCAATTCAAACGTCGGCGGCGGGATCATCAAGCGCGGCGATGAAGCGGTCGTGGTGCGCGGACTTGGGCTTTACAAATCAGTCGACGATATCGGCAACACGCTGGTCAAGGCGTCGAACGGAGACACCGTCCGCGTCAGCGATCTTGGCGAAGTGGCCATCGGTGTGCCGGAACGCAGCGGTATTGCATCACTCGACCGGGAGGACGATGTCGCAGAGGGGATTGTGCTGATGATCAAGCGGCAAAATGCCGCTGAAGTCGTCAAGGGGATCAAGCAGACCGTCGATGATTTGAACGCGCAGTTTAAGCTTGATGCAAAGCGCGAGAATCGCGCCGCGATCCAGATTCTGCCAACGTATCAACGCACCAAGCTGATCGATCGCACGGTTGAAACCGTGGCGGAGAATCTGTTGGTCGGCGCGTCTTTGGTCACGGCTTTGCTGCTGGTCTTTCTGCGGAATTGGCGCGCTGCGCTGGCAGTCGCCGCGATCATACCGCTCGCGCTCATGGCGGCATTCGCGGGTCTTTATCAGGTTAGCGTCCCGGCAAACCTCATCTCGATGGGGGCGGTCGATTTCGGGATAATCATCGACTCTGCCGTGGTTCTGGTCGAATCGATGATGGTCGGATTATCGATCGAAGCCGCGCGGCGCGGCGGCGAGCTTGATCGCTCGCAGCGCCGCGCC
>JBBRXQ010000268.1:0-4233 GCA_038238515.1 Sphingomonadales bacterium
CGAATGGCAGATCACCGGCGGACTGCGCTATTATAGCTATCAGCTAAGCCGTTTCGGTGGGTCAACGCTTCCTTATTTCAACGGTCCAATCGCCAGCGATGAAGATATCCCATCAAGCTCGGGTGTCGCGGGCAAAGGCGGGTTCGTATGGAAAGCCAACACCTCTTACAAATTCTCTGACGATTTGTTGGTTTATGGCACGTATAGCACCGGTTACCGTCTTGGCGGTGCAAATACGGGTGCCGCGCCGTGCGTGCTGCCACTCAATACGAACATCCAGAACATCTGCGCGCTGCCAAACGAATTGTTCTTTGACGAGGACAAAACAAGAAACCTCGAAATTGGCGTTCGCGCCGCGCTGTTTGATAAGCGTTTGTCGTTCAATCTGTCGGTATTTCAGGTTTGGTGGGATGGCATCCAGCTAGGATCCCAAACGATCAACGGAGCTGTCGGGATTACTGCAAACGGCGGCAAAGCAACGAACCGTGGTGTTGACTTCTCGTTCAATGCGAAAGTGACCGATCGTTTCGCTTTGCGCGGCAACTACTCTTATCTTGACGCGAAACTGACAGAGGATGTGCCAAACCTCCTTGGCATTCGTAACAGTTTGAACCCAAGAAACCGTCCAAAGTTCAGCAATGTTGGCGTGTTCTCAGGGGATCGTTTGCCGGGATCAGCTGCGCATTCCGGCGCTATTTCGGCGACGTACACAATGCCGCTGGGGGACAACAAGGCGCTGTTCGATTGGACTGCGACTTATGTCGGCGACATCTTGACCCGGGTCGGCGGACGCGGGGGCGGTGAAAAGCTGCCCGGCTACGTAATGAACCGCGCATCAATCAGCTATATCACGCCGGTCTTTGAACTGTCAGTTTTCGCTAACAATATCTTCGATAAATACGCTGTGACTGGGGTCAGCAATGATCTTACGCGCTTCGGCTTTGTCAATGGCGGTGTTATCTCGCGCTTTTATGCGCGGTCGGTTGCGCGGCCGCGGGTGATCGGCCTTGAAGGACGCGTCAAGTTCTGAGCTGACTTCATGTTGAAGGATTGGGGGCGTGATCTGGTCGATCCGCCCCCTTTCTTAATCTGCTCAATTCAATCGACAGAAATTCCCTCAGCGGCGAAAAATGCCTGCACTGGCCCAAGCGCGGCATCATAGGCCCGCCAGCGCGCCACCGAGTCTTTATATATTGGCCGCCGCACTTGCGCGGCGCTGGGTGTGGCAACGGCGGCGATGTTGGTGTGGAAGGTTAGCGCGGCATCGGTCCATTCGAGGCCGCAATGCGCGAACAGGCGGCGGCTTTCTGATTCTTGATCGGCAATGAGACCCTCGTATTGCAAGTGCAACACGCGGCCCGGCAGCAGGTTTTCCCAGAACGCCATCAGCCGATCAAACCGTGCATAATAGTGCGCGGTATCGAGCAGATCGTAGCTGTAGGCGTAATAGGCCGAGGTGGTGGCGAACAGGTTTTTGTAATTGCTCCACACCGTATCCAGCGGATGTCGCCGCAGGCAAACGATGCGCGCGGCGGGCAATGCGCGCGCAATATGGCCGATGTGAAGAAAGTTTGCGGGCAGTTTGTCGATAAAGCGGCCATCAGCGCGGCGGCGGTGCTCGCTGGCGCGGGCGATATAAGCGGCGCCGACCGCCTCTGGGCTGAGCGCGCCCGACGCCGCGATGGTTTCAGGATCGGTGACCATCCGCGAGCGGGTGCCGCTCAATTGCTTGATTGCCAGCGGCATCGCTTGCAGTTCCCCGGCGCTATGCACATCGCGGTGGGACGACAGGATGCGATCGACCAAGGTAGTGCCGGTGCGCGGCATGCCGACGATGAAAATCGGCGCGTCGGCCACGGCGCTGGTGCCTGCAAAAAAGTCGGGGCTGCTGAAGCCCGCCTCGATCGCATCGAAGATCGCAGCATCGCTGGAAAAGCGATAGCCGGTGCGCGCTTTGTGCGCGGTGTTGGCCGCGCTTAAGTGGCGGAATGCTGCTGCGGCCTTGCCAATATCGTCATATTCCTTGGCCAAGGCATAGCGGATGCGCAGCGCATCATCGGGCTCTGGCTGCCGCGCCAAGACCGCCTCTAGCCGCGCGATGTGATTGACCTCGCGGCTAGCTTTGGCCAGGCCCGAGAGCGCATAGTGCACCCGGCCATGCGACGGCGCGCGCGCGAGAATAATCTCATGCTGGGCGGCGGCATCGACGGCGCGGCCGAGGAATGACAGCGCCATCGCCAGATTATAGCGAAGTTCGATATTGCCCGGATCGCGCGACACGGCGGGTTCGAAGCAGCGCAGCGCGGCGTGATGATCGCCCAGCCGCGCGTGGATATTGCCCAGCGTATCGAAGGTGAGCGGATCGCGCGGCCCCATGCTTTCAGACGCCAGCGCGGCAGCGCGCGCTTCGCCATCGCGGCGCAGCAGGATTAGCAAGCGCGCTTGTTGGGCCAGAAATTCAGCAGTTGCGCCCAGCACAATCGCGGCTTCGATATGGGCGAGCCCGGCGCTGATCCGCCCCTCGCTGGCATCGGCAATGCCCAGCAGGAAACGCCCCTCTGCTGCGCTGCCCGGCGCAGCGGCAAGGCCCTGCGCGAGCCGCCGCACCGCCGCCATATCGCCGCGTGCCAGCGCTTCGCGCGCCGGGCTGTTGTTCATTGATCGCCCGAACGGATCGCCATCGCCGCCGCCGCCGCGCGGGTTTCTACACCAAGCTTCTCGTAAATCCGCTCAAGGTGTTTTTGCACGGTGCGCGGGCTGATGGTCAGCACGTCGCTGATATCGGCGTTCGACTTGCCATAGCTGATCCACAACAGCACTTCGGATTCGCGCTCGGTAAGCCCCAGCCGCGCTTGCAGCCGCGCCGCATCCTCGCGCAAGTTGATCGCATTGAGGCGGATCAGCACCTCATTTTCCCGGTATTGCGCGATGAGCACGAGTTCGAGTGTGCCGCCGGCGTGATCGAGCCGGATGCTCGCGCCGCGCGTATCGTGCCGGGCCAAAAGCCGCTCCACCGCCTGGCGTAGCAAATCGGGCAGCATCGTTTGCTCGCGGTCCCACCCAGGCGCAAACCGCATGATCGCGCGCTCGGCCAGCGGCGTGCACCATAGCAGACTGCCCCGCGTATCGGTGGCGAGCATCATCCGCCCAGTGGCATCAAGGCTAGCGGTGCTGGCTTGCACCGCGCGCGCCTGCATCAAGTGAACCCGCACCCGCGCGATGAGCTCATCGACGTTGACCGGTTTGCGCACATAGTCGGTCCCGCCCACCTCGAAGCCTTGAACAACATGCTCACTCTCGGTCAGCCCGGTCATGAAGATCACAGGGATATGCGCCGTGGCCGGATTGGCTTTGATCTTTGTGGTTGTTTGAAAACCGTCCATTCCGGGCATCACCGCGTCCATCAGCACCAGATCGGGGACGACATGTGCAAGGAGATCAAGCGCGGCGGCCCCCGAGGTGGCGACCAGCACAGTGAGCCCCGCGCTATCGAGCGTATCGGTGATAAGCCGCAACGAATCGGGTTGATCATCAACCACCAATACGGTGTCTCGGCGGTTTTGCTCGGCTTCCATCTTAGAGGTTATCCAATCGCCGGGCGAGCGATGCAAGATCAAAACGATCTAGATCGGCAAACAGTGTTTCAGTGAGCGGCCGGGCTTCGGGCACGGCTTCTTCTAGCGCGCGAATTTCGGCTTCGACCGCGCGCACATGGCCAATTTTGAGATGTTCGCGCAGCCGGGCGATATGCTCCAGCGCTGCAGGATTGAGCGGCGCTGGCTTCGCAGGGGCAGTATCGGCAGGCGTTGATGGCGGAGCTACTGGCTCGCGCCGCCAATGCAGTCCGAGCTGATCGCCTAGCGCATCGATCAGTTCGTCGATCTCGATCGGTTTGACCAGAAACTGATTGTGCGCGGCGGCGCTTTCCACGGGCGATCCCGCGGCACCCGGCGGCGGCCCGAAACGCTCATGCGCATTGGCAGAAAGCATGATGATTCGCAGATCGGGGCTTTGCTGCGCGCGCAATGACGCTGCCGTTTCCCAGCCGGATGGTCCCGGCATGGCGATATCGAGCAGCGCAAGATCAAAACCTTGCGCCTCGGCCAGCGCCAGCGCAGTTTCGCCGCTGGCCGCCCCGGCGACTTCAAAGCCGATGTCTTCGAGCACCGCGCGCACGAACGAGAGCTGGGTGAGATCGTCGTCCATCAGCAGGATCGCGCGCCGGGGGCCTTC
>JBBRXQ010000269.1:0-4221 GCA_038238515.1 Sphingomonadales bacterium
AGCCAGCTTTTGCGCCACAGATGATCGCGCTCCAGCGCTTCAAACCGTTCGTCGATATAGCGCCCGCCGGGCAGATCGGGCAAATGCGGGAAGGTGGGCGGCGGCGCACTGCGCTGTTTCTCATAGGCCATCAGCGCACGCAGATCGGCGATATCCTGCTCGGTCATCACGGCGCATTCTCCCGATTGCTGCGCACGAAAGCTCCCATAGCGCCCCCGTATGAGCAACTAGCGAGAGCATTAGGATCAGACGCCCCGCCAAATAAAAACGCCGGAGGTTTCCCCCCGGCGTTCAGTTGCCAATCTCAAACGAGAATGGCGTTTGTCGTTATTATCGACTTAGAACTTGCCACCAATCGCCACGCCATAGCGGCGCGGTTCGAGCGTGAACACGTTGGTGAAGTTACCCGACGATTGGTCGGTAACATACAAACCTGTCACGGAGTTTGAATTTGTAATGTTTTGAATAAACCCGCGAATGAACCACTTCTTATCAGGGCCATCAAGTTGGAGCTGCGCGTTCAACTGAGTGAACGCTGGAACCTTATCGATAATCCCGTTGAAGATAGTGCCGTTCGTTCCGCCAGTGAACGCTAAGTCGAAGCGCGGCGTCAGTGTCAGATTACCGACTGGCGCAGCATACTGCACACCCGCCGCGAACTTGATGGTTGGCGCGTTAGGCAGCTGGTTGCCCCGGATGTTGACAGGAATGCCCGACGCATTGACAGTCACGCCGCCAATTCCAGGCGCATTCCCCAGAGTTGGCGCCAGCGCTGCAAGCACGGCGCAGATCGAATAGGCTCCAGTGGACGCAATCCCGCCGCCTGCTGGGAACGGGGTTGTGCCTTGCAAGGCGGCACCTGGAAGCACGCCCGGAATAGCCCCGGCGTTGATCAAGGTATTGGCCGTATTCACGAAGCCATTCACCCCGGCAACGTTGCCTGAGTTTGAGCTGACTGCGCAGTTTGCCGCATTGGTGATGTCCTTGATGATCACCGCATCTGCGCGGCCTGCACCAAAATCGCGCGGGTTAGAGAGGAACTTGTCTTCAGACACTTCAGTTTTCAGATAGCTGAAGTTCATGTTGATCGTAACTTCGCGGGCAGGGCGGAAAATTGCCTCAGCCTCGACACCGTAGATGGTGGCGCTGACGTTATCGTTGACCGAGGTCCGCGCTACGATCCGCGACAGCTGCAGATCCTTATACTTGTAGTAAAAGCCGGTGAGGTTCAGCTGCAATGCGCCGTTTGCGAAGGTATTCTTCGAGCCGATTTCGAACGCATTAACGAATTCGGGATTGAAGTTCTCGGGCACCGAGAAGATCGGCGAAAGCGGCGGGTTGATACCGCCCGATTTGTAGCCGCGCGAATAAGATGCATAGATCAGATTATCGGGTGTAATTTGGAAATCGAGCACCGCGCGCCCGGTAAATTCACCAAACTTAACCTGGCGCTGCTGAAGCAGCTGATTACCGGCAAGGCCCGGATCAGCATCATATGTGCCGACAAACGGTGAGTCGAAGATGTCCGCTGTGCCGAATGGAACAAGGAAATTTGCCAAAGTCGTGCGTGCAGTGATCCTCTTCTTGTCGTTGTTGTAGCGCAGGCCCGCCGTCAACTTCAGACGGTCGCTAAACTTCCAGTATGCTTCGCCAAAAATGCCAAACGTGGTGAGCCGGTATCCGTCGCCAAGGGCACCATTGTTGCGGAAGAATGGCGATCCGAGATACGACGGCGGTGCGCCAGCGCCCAGCGCGGTGAACGCGCCAACCACGCCGTTGAAATAATCAAGCCCGAACGTGTTCACGTAATAGCTGTTTTCGCTAACGTTATACTTGCCGTAGATACCGCCGAGAAGGAAGTTTACCGGACCGTCAAACTTGGTTGTAAGCACACCCTCAGCCGTCCACGAGCTCTGGGTTTGGTTGGAACGGTCAAAATCAAGCGGTGTGCCAGCGCAGACGCTGTTTCCGCCGAACGCGCCCGTGCCCGATGGCTCAGACAGCGAGGTGCAGAGCACGCCCGCTGGCCCTTGCGGGATCAATGCATTCGCGACTGGACGAAGATAAGTTTGCAACCCAGCACCAAGCGCGCCGGCGCCTGCCGCTGCCAAAGCACCAAGGCCAGCTGCGTAGCTTGACCGATCTGCGACCGCGAGGTTGTAATCCTGCTGGGAGTCAACCTTGGTCCGCTGATAATTGCCCGTCACGCGAAGGCTCAGCTTGTCGCCAAGATCTTGGCGCAGTACGCCCTGAAGGATCAACTCCGAAGTGAAATAGGTTGGTTTGAAATCGGTATTGACTACGCGCGGATCAGCTGGGTTGACCTCATTAGCGTAAACGCTTGGGCCGTAGATGCTGCCGAGTGAAAAAGCAGTTGGCAGCCCACGGATCGCAAAAAATTCGCGTGAGGTAAGGATATTGGGCAACAACGCATTGCTGTTGGTGGTGCCGGTGCCGCGCTCAGAATTTAGGCAGCCCAGAATCCCAGTTGGGTCTGGCTGACAATACTGCTTCTGAATGCGCGCGCGGTTATCCTTTTCATGGAAGTACTGGCCCATGAGTTCGATTGTGGTGGAAGTCGTTGGCTGCCAGGTAAGCGACCCGCGAAAGCCGTACATGTTGCGATCGTCGATCTTGCTACCATCGAACAGGTTGGTCGTGAGACCGTCCCGATTCAGGTAAAAACCGGCCGCACGCACTGCTAAAGTCTCGGTGATTGGCAGGTTGATCGCGCCGCGCAGGCGGACTGAATTGAAATTACCATATTCGGCGTCGCCCGAAGCACTAAAGCCATTGAGATCGGCCTTTGCAGTGCGGAAGTTAACCACGCCCGATGTTGCGTTGCGGCCAAACAGCGTGCCCTGAGGACCGCGCAGCACTTCGACCTGCTGGAGATCGTAAAACTCGCCTTCGAATAGGCGCGATGCAAACAGCGGCGCATCGTTGATGTGGATCGCGGTCGCGCTGTCGCAGGTTACGCCCACGCATAGATCGCCGATGCCGCGAATAGTAAAGCTGGAAGACGTAAAGTTCGTCTTTGTGAAGGTGATGTTGGGGAGGGTAAGCTGGAGATCGAGCGGGTTGCGGATCTGCTGCTTGTCCAAGTTTTCTTTGGTGAACGCGCTGATCGCAATCGGCACGTTTTGCAGGCGCTGTGATTGGCGCTGCGCGGTCACGATGATCTCTTCAACGCCGACTGCGGCGGGCGCTTCAGCGGCGCTTTGCGCAAAGGCTGGTCCGGCGATTGCCGTAAAACACACGCCCACGAGCAGGGTAATTTTGCCCCTCATTCTAGTATTCCTCTCTCCAGCAGTCCCGTCGTTGATCGCGGGTGCACTCTCACAATAGCTCATGGACAGCGCGACTATTGTCAACCGGTTAATTAAAAACTGCCCTTTCCGTACAGTCACCTGTTGCCAACAAGACACCCTTCGCACGCCCCTCTTGAAGCCAAAACCTAGAAAATTCGCATCACAATGTGATTTATGACACTTGCAGATCACATTGCGCTGTGAAATAAGCCAAATCATGTCAAGCGAACTCATCGATCAAATCCGCCGAATCGTCATCGACGGCGGCATGTCCCGCTCCGGCCTCGCCCGCGCCGCTGGCCTCCATGCCAACACGCTGCGCGATCTCACGCTGCCCGGTTGGAACCCCACCGCCGACACGCTGGCGAAGCTTGAGCGCGTGCTCAACGAAAGCGACGAAACCCCCGCGCTCGTGCCCATCGAAGAGATCATCGACGAGGCGCGCAATGGCCGCATGTTTATTCTGGTCGATGATGAAGACCGCGAGAACGAGGGCGATTTGGTCATACCCGCGCAAATGGCCACCCCCGATGCGATCAATTTTATGGCCACGCATGGCCGGGGCCTGATCTGCCTCACGCTCACCCGCGAGCGTGTCGAGCATCTCGGGCTTGAGCTGATGAGCCGCCACAATGGCACCCGCCATGAAACCGCGTTCACCGTCTCCATCGAGGCGCGCGAAGGCGTGACAACCGGCATTTCGGCGGGCGACCGCGCGCGAACTGTGGCGGTGGCGATTGATGCTGCCAAAACCAAGGGCGACATTGTTACGCCGGGCCATGTCTTTCCGTTGATCGCGCGCGATGGCGGCGTGCTGGTGCGCACTGGGCATACCGAGGCTGCGGTCGACATTTCGCGGCTGGCGGGGCTCAATCCTTCGGGCGTGATCTGCGAGATCATGAAGGATGAT
>JBBRXQ010000270.1:0-4207 GCA_038238515.1 Sphingomonadales bacterium
CCCATGCTGGATGCCGTAGCGCCCAGCGTGCTTGAGGCTATCCGCTCGGGAATACCTGTAGGTCATCTTGCCGAAGTGGAGGATATCGTGCCCACGTATGTGATGCTTGCCAGCGCGGCAGGCCGGCACTTTCAAGGCCAATGCCTAAGCCCCAACGGCGGCGATCACTTTTTATAGAGCAGCACTTCGGCTATAGAGCAGTATATTGTCTGTGCCGCCGTCCAATCGGCCGGAGGACAGGCCTACTTTTCCACCAGATCAATGATGGCTTCGTAAGGCTGAGTATCGGCGGCACGTTGTTCGAGCTCTTCCCGTTCCTGATGAATGATCCGCAGCACCGTATCTAAGTAGCTATCGCGCCAGGCATCGCGTTCGGCGCGCATCGCGGCATCGGGCACAAACGCATCGACCGCGCTGCGCGTTGCCGCTTGGCCGGCCTCGGCCAGCCGCTCGATGCTGTCGATCCGGTCGCGCAGAACAGCCACCTCACCCGCGAGCGCCAGCGTGATGGCCAAGGTTTTGTCGATCGCAGGATCGGCGAAATACTGGGGCCGCTCGCCGCGCGCCTTTTTCTGCAAGGTGATGGGTTCGGCCATGCCAATTATCCTTACTTATGCTTACACGCTGCTTTTTTTGCTAGTGCGCTGCTACTTTTGCACGCCCCACAGCCACCACGCGCCGCCTCCGCCAAAGTCGCCGCCTTGGAAAACTTTGGTGCGGCGTTCGGCCGCCTCAAACGCGCTGGGTTGATAGGCTTCAAACGCCTTAGCCGGATCAAAACCAGTTTCAGCTGCGATCTGCGCGGGAACGAGTTCGTGCGCGGCACCCCAATAGGGCTCATTATTGTTGCGGGTATCCCAATCGAGCATGAACGCGTCATAGGCTGGCAAATCGCGATAGGGCGGCGTTTCGGCGTGGACAGCAAGGCCGCCATCTGAAAGCAAGCGGTGGCATTCGCTCATGATCCGGCGCATGGCCGAATTGCTGGTTTCATGGACCAGAATGTGGCTGACGACGAGATCGAAATAGCCATCGTCAAAATCGGTCGCCTCAGCATTCTGCTGGCTGAAATGGACGGTCTTGCCCATCGATTCAGCGCGCCCGTGCGCATAGCGGAGAACCGGCGCGCCTACGTCAATCGCGTAGATCTCGGCATCTGGCCATGCATCGCAATAGCTCAGAGTTGAGTGGCCAACCGTGCATCCCATATCAAGGATGCGGCGCGGTTTGAATTCAGGGTAGTTCTGTTTGATCCATGCAATCGTGGTATCGCCAATATCGCTGTTCAGCGGCCCCATCCGGCCCATCGCGTAGATGTAAACCGCCGAATCATAAACCGCGCCATTGGCGACATCGTCGGCGGCGAATTCGGTGTGATAGCCACCGGGCATGCAATGAATATCAACACCGCGATGATAGCGGGGAATCTCCAGCGCCGGATCGAGCCGCAGCGTGCCCGCACCATCTGAATTTGTGGCTGCGGCTGAAGCACCCGCAGCTACGATCAGCTCGGGCAACTGGCGTTCCACCGGAATCTGCACCGATTTCCACATCATTTCCTGGCTGTTGCGCTGCATCGCACTCCAGAACTTGAAATAGGGATCGTCGCTCATCGCGCGGCGAATATCGGCATAAGTTTCAGGCGCGGCTCCATTGGCCTTGGCAAAGGCAGGCTTGGCCCGCGCTTCAAAGGCATCATGATTGCCAAGCGACACCTTAGACGCGAGGTGGAATTTCAAGCTCTTAACGAACTCCTGACGCGAAAACTCATCCGAGGTCGTTTGTGGCAGCACGCCGTGACGAAACTGCATGGTCAGGTCCTGATTGGTCTGCATGATATCCATCCTTGGTTAGCAATCTGGGTCAGCAATTTGGAGTTAGCAATGCGAGAACGAATTCGCCGAAGTTATGCGAGTGTCAGACGATGAGCCATTGGGCTGTTGATTTAGCAACTTAACAAGGTTGAATTCTAAATTGCGTTCATGGTGCGCGTCTAGCTAAATTTCTGGTCGCACGCACCGATGTCAGCGCTGCTGGTCCCTAGTGCGTTAGATTAGCATTTGATATCGTTCAGAAACGCGGCGAGGCCACTGGCAAAATTGGCTGCATCGAGATCTGGCTCAAAATTCGCACCATTAAGCGGCAAAACGCGCGCATCGGGCCGCATGTCGGCAGCACGGCCAAGATAGGCGTGAAGCACATCATCAGGTGCTGCGGCAATCATCATCGGGGCGCTCACCTGCTTGTAAAAATGCGGAAAATCCTGCCCCCACACGGCATTGTAGCTTTTTACACGCCCGGTCCATGCGCGGAGCTGATCGGCCATTTCGCGGTGGATCAGATCCGGATCTGCATCGGCGCCGAGACGGCGAAGGTACTCCCAGTTTTCAAGCAGATAACTGCCGCTAACCACCGGCACGAATGGAATGCCAAAGTGTTTGGAAAACTCCACCCGCTCTTCGGCAGTCAACGGTACAGGCCCGATCATCGTCAGCGATGCGACCAGATCGGGATGCCGCGCCGCCAGCTCCACACCGATGCAAGATCCGGTATGATGGCCAACGACATGGCATTTCTTTATGCCCAGTGCACGCACCGCCTCTCCCAACCAGACAACATAATCGGTCATCGACGGTGAAACAGCTTCGGGCACATCAAACGAGCCGCCAAAGCCGGGTGTGTCGAGCGCATGCATAGGCCAGCGGCCCTGCAAATGTTGCATTGTTTTCAGCCACATCTGGCCCGAACTTGCCGTTTGGTGGAAGAATACGATTGGCACACCATCGCCCGGCAGACTGCGCACATGGATTTGTCCGCCGCTCGTATCGACGTAGGATTTTCGCACGATCATCCCCCCTGCCATCAGCTCCGGCACCTTAACTTTGGCATTACCTGCGCGCCAAAATCATGAATTCCACCGACAAAATCGGGCCAGCTGAACAGCATTCCGTCGATGCCGGTCTCCGCCGCGATCTCGTCAATTCTAAGCGCCACCGTCTCCGCGCTTCCGCAAATCACTGGGATCCCCATGAAGGCCATGTTGCCTTCCTCAAGCCCCAGCGAAAGCCCCGATTTCAAACGTTCTGAAATCCCTCCGGCATTGGTATCCATCGCCGCGCTCGCCATGATGTTGGCAATTGCGCCGTGATCAGCGCCCTCAACGATAGCCTCAGCCTGACGCCTCGCCTCGGCATCGGTGCGCGCCACGATCATGTGAAGCAGCGCATAAGTGCCAACGCGGCGATTGTTGGCCGCCGCCGCTGCCCGCACATTTTCGACAATTGATTTAAGCGCTGCGGGATGCGCGATCACGAAATTCTGATCCCCCATCTCAGCGGTAAATGCGATGCCTTTAGGGCTTTGCCCCGCGCAGACGATGGGGATTTCGCGGGCTGGCCGTGGCTGCACGCTGCACTGATCAAGCGAGAAAAACTCGCCCTGATAGGTTGCTTCGCCGTGGCGCCAAAGTGCCTTCAGGATGGTGAGATATTCGCGCGCATAATCATAGCGTCGATCATAATACTCGTCGCCGCGCCACAGCCCCATCTGCGTATACTCTGGCTTGTTCCAGCCGGTCACAATATTGAGCCCGCAGCGCCCTTCGCTAATGTCATCAATCGTGGCGATCATGCGGGCGACAACTGGCGGATGGGCGCTGAGCAGCGTGACGCTGGGAAAAAGCCCGATGCGCGTGGTATCGGCCGCCAAGGCCGCCATCAACGTGAAGCTTTCAAGGCAAGCGTCCCAGTATCCCGTTTCGCCGCCAAAGCCCTTAAACTTCATCATCGAAAGCACGAAATCGAGCCCCATCCGCTCGGCTTCGAGCGAAATCGCCTTATTGTGCGCATAAGTCGGCAGATAGACCGGGCTTCCTTTTGACGGGATATAGCCATTGCTGCCATTGGGGAGGAACACACCAAACTTCATGTTACTTCTCTGAATCCTTGGCTAACACCTTCGTTTCACTTTTTAACTTAGTGGTTCACCGCGCGGTGAACGACAACAGGCCGACCTGACAACGATGCCCGCCGCACCAATCGGCGAGCCAATGGGTTTTGCGCATGGCGGTCAAAGCCCAAGTGCGCCTGGGTTCATCAAACGATCGGGATCAACCACCGCCTTCACCCCGGCAACCAACTGTCCAAGCGCGTCGTTATTCATGATCTCGCGGTAGGGATAATATTTGCCGATTTGAAGGTGCAGCCCG
>JBBRXQ010000271.1:0-4199 GCA_038238515.1 Sphingomonadales bacterium
CTGCTGAGCGCCGCGCTGTTCGCCGATCCGGCCAACCAGCCCGCACGGCGCGCGCTGGCCGATAGCTATGAGCAGCAAGGCTATCAGGCCGAAAGTGCGATCTGGCGCAACCAGTTCCTCGTTGCCGCCAAGGAGCTGCGCAATGGGCGCACGGCATCGGCTGCATCGACGCAAAGCCAGGACATGATCGCGGCGGTGCCGACGCAGCTGCTGCTCGATTCGGCGGCGACCCGCATCGATCCTGCCAAGCTGGCCGGGCGGCGTATGGCGATCAATCTGGTGATGCCCGAACGCGGCGAGACAGCGGCGATTGAGTTGACCGGCACCGCGATGCTGGCGCGGATGACCGCAGCCACAGGCCCAGCAGCAACGCTAACCGGCCCGCGCCGCTTGCTGCTGGGGCTGCTGTTCTTAAAGCTGCCCTTGCCGACGCTTGAAGCCGCTGGGCTTAAGATTGAGGGCGACCGCGCCGCCGTCGAAGCGTGGCTCGCGGCGCTCGATCCGATGCCCGCCGCGTTCAACATCGCCGAACCTTGAGGGTCCTTGCGGAAACCGCGCGCGCGGTTCATCGGGCCTGAGCAACAATGATCAAGCTGAGGATCAATCGATGGCGTCCGCGCGTTATGACTATGTGATTATCGGCGCGGGCAGCGCCGGTTCCGTGCTGGCCGCGCGCTTGTCAGAGGACAAAGATGTCAGAGTGTTGCTGCTTGAGGCAGGCGGCAAAAACACCTCGATGCTGGTGCGCATGCCTGCCGGGGTGGGCACGTTGATCAAAGCCAAGAGCAAATTTAACTGGGGTTTCTGGACCGAGGCCGAGCCGCATATGGACAATCGGCGGCTGTGGTGGCCGCGCGGGCGAGGGCTCGGCGGGTCGTCGGCGATCAATGGCATGGTCTATATTCGCGGCCATGCGGGGGATTATGATCAGTGGCGGCAGATGGGACTGGGCGGCTGGTCTTATGCTGATGTGCTGCCCTATTTCAAAAAGGCAGAAGGGTTCGTTGGCGGCGGAGATGCCTATCATGGCGGCAGCGGGCCTTTGCATGTCAGCTGGGGCGAGCGCGGCGATCATCCGCTTTATGCCGGGGTGATCGAAGCCGGCGCGCAGGCAGGCCATGTGGTGACGAGTGACTTCAACGGTGCGGATCAAGAAGGGTTTGGCCGCTATCAATTGACCATCAAGGATGGCCGCCGCTGGAGCGCAGCGGAGGGCTACCTCGTCCCGGTGATGAACGAGCGCCCAAACCTGACGGTGATCACTGGAGCGCGCACCACCAAGATCCGGATTGAAAACAACCGCGCGGTCGGCGTTGACTATGTCGTTGGCAAAAATGGCACTGTGGTTACGGCATTTGCCGACCGGGAGGTGCTGCTGTCAGCGGGCGCGGTGCAATCGCCGCAAATCCTGCAGCTTTCTGGCATCGGCGATCCCGATGATCTGCAGGCGGCGGGGGTGAAGCCGGTGCATGCGCTGCGCGGTGTGGGCGCAAACTTGCAAGACCATCTCGATGTCTCGCTCAATTGGAGCTGCCCCCAGCCAATCACGATTTATTCGCAAACCAAAGGCCTGCGGCAATTGGGCGTTGGGCTGCAGTATCTGCTCACTGGCAAGGGGCCAGGCCGCCAAAATGGCCTTGAATCGGGCGCTTTCCTGAAATCGCGGCCCGATCTGGATCGGCCCGATCTGCAGATCCATTTCGTGCTGGCGATCATGAAAGAACATGCCAAAATTGCGACCCCAATGGATGGCTTCACCATGCACGTCTGCCAGTTGCGGCCCGAAAGCCGGGGCAAAATCGGGCTGCGTTCAGCCGATCCTTTTGACGATCCGACGATCCTTGGCAACTATCTGGCGACCGAAGAAGACCGCCGCGCGGTCCGCGAAGGGGTGCGCATCGCGCGCGATGTGGTCGCGCAGCCCGCGCTCGATGCCTATCGCGGCGAAGAGCTTGCACCGGGGTTTGACGTGCAAAGCGACAGCGCCATCGATGCTTGGATCAGAGCCACCGGTGAGACGATCTATCACCCGGTTGGCACGTGCAAGATGGGCACTGACGGTGATCCGTTGGCGGTGGTCGATAAGGATTTGAAGGTGATGGGACTTGAGGGGCTGCGGGTGGTCGATGCCTCGGTTATGCCAACGCTGATCGGCGGCAACACCAATGCGCCAACGATCATGATCGCGGAGAAAATCGCCGATCTGCTAAGGGGCCGCGCGGCACTCTTGCCCGAGCATACCCCCGGAAAAACCCCTGAACAATCTAATGCCTCATAAACCCGCAGTGCAACTCTTGGCAGCGAGGCCGACAAAGCGCGCGTCGATAAATGTTTCATGAGGATTATCATGCCGTAAGCGGTTAATGTGATCGCCGCGATATATGCTTGTTGCTGTCATTATATCGGGAATTTGCATAAAACTTTTGATCGGCGCCGTTGCCAGATTACTTATAAGATAAATTACAGAATTTTGGTTATCTGCGTTCTTTGATTACGCAGCATGCTGAAGTTTATCAGAACGTTATGACCTGATCCACTTAGGTAGGCATCCCCGTTTCGGCCTTTCTCCGGGCGCAGGGAATTGGCTCTGCACTGTATAGACGCTCTTTCATGGCAGGTTCTTTCCTTCCAAGGGGCCACAATGGCGGAGGACTCGCACTCGAACTGGATCAAACCACAGGGGGAGATGTCAATTTTTTTATAGGAAACAATATCTTCCGGTTTTTCTGATTACCCTTAGCTAAGATAGCAGGCCCTTCATCAAGAAAACAACCGATCCGTCGGTAAAATAAGTCAGGACCACGACAGTCTACGCGCGTCACTTTTCGCTATTGCGGCAATCTCTTGCCACTCGCTTGACTCGATTTGGCCGGGCCGTTAACTAACGGTTAATGGAGGGGATTCCGGGATGCTTGTTAAGTCAAGAAACCTATATTCTAGCCCGTGTGCAGCGATTGGCATGCGGACGCTTGGACAGAGCTCTTCAAAACGCCTTGATCCACGGCGATTATTGTTACTTGTTGTTAGTGCCCTGCCCGGGGTTGCCGCTGCGCAAGCGGTACCGGGGGCTCCAACACGACAAGAAATCAATCCTCCGGCAGTATCAGCACAGCCCCAACCAAGCACTGCAAAAGTTAACGGTTCGGGCGCGCTCGCTGTCGCGCCATGCCCGCTTGAAACAAGCGATGTCCGCACGACCATAACACGCGTGGCATTCAGTGGGCCGGGCGGGGCCGTTTTGGAACCCGAACTGGCCACGCTTTTGGCACAGGTTTCGGTCCCGTCAGGCGAACAGCCCATCAGAGTGGTTTGCGATATTCGCGACCAGGCGAACGCCGCGCTGCGCCGCGAACGTTATGTTGCGACGATCCAGATCCCATCACAACGGATTGATGACGGGATATTGCGGCTTGAGGTAGTCACATCGCGAATCGTCGAAATGCGCGTGCGCGGAGAGGCGGGGCCATACGAAAAGCGGCTTCAGCAGAGCATTGAGGCGCTCAAAGGTCTTGATCCGCTAAACGAGGCCGTCGCGGAGCGCATTCTTCTGTTGGCGGGCGATGTGCCCGGGCTTGATGTCCAGCTTTCGCTCCGCCCCACAGGGGCAAAGCCGGGCGATGTGATCGGCGAGCTAACGGTAAACTACAACAGATTTACCGTTGTTGCGAATGCTCAGAACTACAACAGCCGCCAATTGGGCCGCGAAACAGGCTATGTCCGCGCTGAGATTCGCGGGCTGACCGGACTTTCCGACACGACCTATTTGGGCTTTTCGACAACGGCCAATGTGAACGAACAAAAGATCTTCCAGATCGGCCATGTGATGGGGGTCGATGATCAAGGCACCACAATTGGCGCACGTTTTACGTATGCTTTGTCGCAGCCCGATCTTGAGCAGCTTCGTCTTCAGACCAAGTCGATTATTGCCAGCCTTGAAGTGGCGCGTCCGCTTGTGCGCACGGTGCGCAACAACTTAAACATCACGGGTGGGTTTGAATTCGCGCAGCAGCGCACTGTGGTGCAAACTGCCGCGCGCAATTCGCCGCTCAATCTCGACCGCGTGACCACGGCTTATGTTCGGTTGGCGGGCGATGCGCGCAGCTTTACTGAAAGCGGCAGCGAGCAATTTCGCGTAAGCGGGTTTGCCGAAGTGCGCAAAGGGCTCGACATTTTCGGCGCAACCAAGACCGGGCAAACCA
>JBBRXQ010000272.1:0-4175 GCA_038238515.1 Sphingomonadales bacterium
GTGCGTGCGGTCAGGACGATTTCGCCGCGCGCGGTCATTTTGCTCCCGGCCAGCGTTTTGAGGCGCTGAAACACTTCGGGCGTCAGCCGTAGCGCAAAGACATCCAGCCGCATCTGCACCGCAGTCGCCACTTTGTTGACATTCTGCCCGCCTGGCCCCGCAGAAGCGATAAAGCTCTCCTCGACCAGAGCGAGCGCGCGCTCGATCATCTGGTCGGTGGCTTCAGTCATCAAGGGAACCAGTATCGGGGGAACCGCTTTCGTCAGAACTCGGGTCGGCCATCATCGGCTCAAGCGCGGGTCCATCGTATTCCGGCGCGCTAAAGCCCAATGCGGTGAAGTCCAGTGGTAGCGGCGCTTTGGCGGAAATGGGCGGTTTGCCATCGCGCTGGATCGTGATTGCGGCGGCATGGAGCATCGTGCGCAGTGGGCCGCGCCCCGGACCACTGCCCGAGCCATAGATGGGGTCGCACAGCAACGGCGATCCCAGCCCCGCCAGCGCATGGATGCGGATCTGGTGGGTCCGGCCGGTTTCAGGGCGAAACTCCACCAGCGTTCGGCCCGGCTGCCGATCGAGCACGCGCCAATGCGTGATGGCCGGCTTGCCCTTTTTGGCCGGGATCATCCGCCACCCTTTTTCGGCGCTACTGATCTTGGAGAGACCAAGCTCAATCGTTCCGGCATCCGCCTCAACCGGGCCGGCGACGATGCCGAGATAAACTTTTTCCACCAGCCGCGCCTCGAACGCCGCCGAAAAGCGCTTGAGCGCCTTAGGATTGCGCGCGAGCAGCAAACAACCCGATGTATCCTGATCAAGCCGGTGGACCGGCGCGGGAGGGCGCTGAAAGCCAAAGCGCATCGCATCGAGATAATCCTCCAGCGCCGCGCCTCCAGCGCGCGGCCGATCGAGCGGCAACCCGGCAGGCTTGTCGATGACCAGCGCTTCGCCGTCTTCGAACAGAATCGAGAAATCGATCACAAGACCGCCTTTGCTATGCGCCGCAGCGCTTCATCTAGAATAGCTTCGTCTGCCGCAAAACTGATGCGGAAACCATCGCGCCCGCCAAATGCAGACGCCGCCACTACCGCTACGCCGTGTTCAAGCAAATGCAGCGCCAGCGCCTCATCATCGCCAAAGCGCGCCATCAGCGGCGCGGCATCGATCATGCAATAAAACGCGCCATCGGGCACTGGAGACGAAAGCCCGGGGATCGCATCAATCGCCGCAATCACGCGGTCGCGCCGCGCGCGAAAGCGCTCGCACCAGTCGCGCAGAAATTCCTGCGGGCCAGCAAACGCGGCGACCGCCGCTGCTTGGCTGATCGAGCAGGGATTGCCCGAGGCATGCGATTGCAGCTTGCCCATCGCCGCCACCAGCCACGCCGGGCCCGCCGTGACACCGATCCGAAAGCCGGTCATTGCATGGCTTTTCGAAACGCCCGAAACCGTCAGCACCCGATCTGCCAAATCAGGGCAAACCGCCGCCAAGCTGGCATGCGTCCCCTCAGTATAGCGCAGCGGTGCATAGATATCGTCGCTAAGCACCATCACTTGAGGGTGACAGCGCAAGACCTCGCCTAGTGCCGCCACCTCATTCGCTGGATACGTTGCGCCAGTGGGGTTGCCGGGGCTATTGAGCAGCAACCAGCGCGTGCGCGGCGTGATCGCGGCTTCCAGCTGTGCGGCGCTGATGCGAAAGCCTGCTGATGCGGTTGTCGGCAGATCGACCACTTCACCGCCTGCATAGCGCACAATCTGAGGATAGCTGACCCACCACGGAGAGGGGATCAGCACCTCATCGCCGGGATCGAGCGTAGCTGCCAGCGCAAGGAAAATCGCCTGCTTGCCGCCCGCGCTCACGATCACTTGGCTAGACGAGATAGCGATCCCCAGATCGCGCTCAAAATGTAACGCAGCCGCATCGCGCAGCGCGGCGGTGCCCATCACGGCGGTATATTTGGTATCGCCCGCATCGAGCGCGGCTTTGGCAGCCGCGACAACATGCGGCGGTGTGGCAAAATCAGGCTCTCCCACCGAAAGTGAGATCACATCGCGGCCCTGCGCGCGCAATTCAAACGCGCGGTCGGTCATCGCGGTGGTGCGCGAGGCGGATATGCGCAGCAGCGACTGGCTGAGCTGGTTCATCATCAAGATCCCATAAGCCGTGCGGCCATTAATCCGCGCAGCGCATTGCCGATCAGGAACCCGCCTTCAAGATCGCTCAGCCGAAGTTCGCCTTCGATCGCCTTTCCGCTCTCGATCAGGCTGCGTCGCAAAACACCCGGGAGCAAACCGATCGCGGCAGGCGGCGTGACCAAGCGGCCATCGCGCTCGGCAAACAGATTGGTAAAGCTTCCCTCGGTCAGCAGGCCATCATCGCCAATAAACAGAGCTTCCTGCGCCCCGGCTTTGCGCGCCGCGCGCAAGGCATCGTCATAAAAATGGCGGTCGGTGGTCTTGTGGCGCAAACGCCAATCGCCCGGTGCGACGGGCAGCGGCAGGACCGCGCAAACCACCGAGCCCTCAAACCCGCCGGGATGCGGCAAAGCCTCAAGCGCGTGCGCGCCGCCGCGCGAAACCACAAGGCGCACTTTGGTAGGCGCATCCAAATCGAAGCACAGCGCATGGATCGCATTGCGCAGGGCATGGCGATCCACCGTAAAGCCAAGCTCGGCCCCGCTGGCCTTCATTCGCTCCAAATGCAGCTCGAGCAATGCAATGCCGCTCATCGGATCGAAGGCCATTGTCTCGATCAAGTCGGCACTGCCCGCGCTCAGCCGCAAGAAATTTCCTTTCACCAGGCATTCGCGCCACTCGCCGAGCAATACCGAATCCGCGACCACCGCCGATCCGACCCCCATGCTCGCCCGCCCTGAAGCCGCACCCAGATAATACGGCGTAAGGCGCACCGTGCGGATTGCCACATTGAACGCCGCCTCGCCAGTGGCTTCGCCAAAGGTCTCGGCTGCCGTGGGGGCCTCGATCCAGCCCAGCGCACCGCAATATAGCCCGCGCGCATCGCGTTCGAACATATCGATCAGCTCCATCGCGCGAATTTTTGGTGCGCCGGTGATCGAGCCGCACGGGAATATTGCGCGCAACAGCCCGCGCACGTCTTCGCCGCCTAGCAGCCGCGCCCGCACCGTGGTGACCATTTGGTGCAAGGTGGGATAGCTCTCCACCGCGAACGGCGCTTCGACCTGAACGCTGCCGGGGACCGCCACTTTCGCCAGATCATTGCGCATGAGATCGACGATCATCAAGTTTTCTGCGCGGTCCTTTCTGCTGGCGATTAGCTCCGCCTTGAAGCGCTCGTCTTCTTCGGTGGTGCGCCCGCGCGGAGCGGTGCCTTTCATCGGGCGGACTTTGGCCTCGCCGCCTTCCAGCTCGAAAAACAATTCGGGCGAGACCGACAAGTGCCAATGCGATCCATCCCAAATCGCACCACCATATCCCGCGCGCGCATCGCCGCGCAGATGGCGATAGATCGCAAGCGGATGGCCAGACCAAGATCCGCCCAGCTGAAATGTGAGATTGGCTTGATAGATATCGCCTGCGCGGATCGCCTCCTGCATCGCCTCAAACGCGCGGGCATAGCCGCCAATCGAGATTTGCGGATCGAGCGGACCCAGCCGCGCTTCGTTTGTTTCCTGCCCGGCAATCTCGCTATCGATCCAAGCGGCTGCCCCATTGGCGTCCAACAAGGTCAGCGTCTCAAAGCGCGCAAACCACACCAGCGGCCCTGTTGCGCCAGCGCGCGCCATCACGCGTTCGGCCAATCGCGGCTCCAGCGCCAGCCCCGCCTCATAGGCGATCATGCCCGCCCAGTGGCCCGGCTGCGCGCCGATCCGCGCGATTGCGCCTGCCACTTCATCGGCTTGGCGTGCGACCACGATCTCAAGCGGAGCTTCATATAGCCGCGCTGGCCCAGCGCCATTGGTGCGCGCATCGTCGAGCAAGATGAATGGGGTGCGGATCATGGCTGTGAAGCGCTCCTTAGCCGCGCGCCCGCCACTATGCAAAAATCGCTTCCCTCGGGTTCCCGTGTGCAGCCATAAAGGCAGAAGCAATACGCAAGCGTGCGTTGGCGAAAGGCACCGGGATGGACGACATTTACATCGGCATGGGCGCAAATGGCGAACGCCAGGTGCTGCGGCTAGATCGCGCAAACCGTCA